>JANPPH010000102.1:0-4550 GCA_031428395.1 Gammaproteobacteria bacterium | reverse complement strand
CGCCGCATGGATGCGGTGCGTTTATCTGCAGCACAAGGACGTGCTGTAGATAAACTCCCTCAAAGCCTGAAGCGCGCAGGGAACCCGAAGGGCTGCCTCTCCGGGGCGGTCTTTCTTTTGGTTACTTTTCTTTGTGCCGCACACAAAGAAAAGTGACTCGCCTTCGGGTGCGAGAACCCGATTAAACCCAGATTTTCCATTAGCCTCGTAGCGAGGGCGTGCAAGGTGCTGAAGATGGGCGAGAAAAGACGAAAAACAGTCGGAGGCGTAGTCACTCTACGGTGACAAACTGTTTTTCTTCTTTTCTCGCGCAGATTCAGTGCATTGTGCGGCCGCAGTAGAGTGCTAATGGAAAATCTGGGTTAAATAAAACATGGCCGTAGGCCATTTCAAATCACTACAGTGATGGGATTGCAGAAGCAAGGCGTAATCGAGCGTCCGGTGCAAGCGATCCTTTTTGGAAACGCCTCATATGCCTTGTCACTGGCACACGTTGTGCACCATACTATGCGCTATGACTGAAACTGTCTCCCTATCGAATCAATTTCTTATTGCAATGCCTGCGTTGGCCGATCCCAATTTTTTCCACACTGTCACGTTCATTTTTGAACATAACGACAATGGTGCGCTAGGGATCATCATCAACCGCCCCCTTGATGTTACGCTTGCCGATGTGCTTCAGCACATGTCTATGGAGGCAGCCAACCCCGCCCTTGCCACTATGCCCGTATTTTTCGGTGGCCCGGTACAACAAGAGCGTGGATTTGTGATCCATCAGCCCATTGGCACCTGGGAAAGCACCTTAAAAATCTCGGAAAGCACCGCGGTGACCACCTCGCAAGATGTGCTGGAAGCAATGTCCCACGGTACAGGACCTGAAAAAATGTTTATTGCGCTGGGTTATGCCGGTTGGGGCCCAGGCCAGCTGGAAAAGGAACTTGCTGAAAACGCCTGGTTGAGCGGCCCCGCAGACCCTGCAATCTTGTTTGACACACCAGTAGAAAAGCGCTGGGAAGCCGCCGCAGCGTTGCTTAAAATAGATGTTAAACTCCTTACCGCTGAGGCAGGCCACGCATGACCAAACCTCACCGCACGGTACTCGGCTTTGACTACGGCTCGACCAAAATGGGCATCGCCGTGGGTCAAAATATCACCGCAACCACCTCACCCTTAGTCACTATACGTGTTTGCGATGCAGACCCAGATTGGAAAACTATTTCACAATTAATTAGTTCCTGGGCCCCGGATGACCTTGTGGTTGGCATGCCTTTGAATATGGACGGCACCGAACACGCCTTGACGGACGCGGCTCGGCGCTTTCAGCGCCAACTGGAAGAGCGTTACCATCTGCCTGTGCATCTGGTCGATGAAAGGTTGACCTCGATTGAAGCCAACCACATTTTGGCCAGCCGTGGCAAGCGCAAACGGCCTTATACTAAAGAGTCCAAGGAACAGCTTGATCAGATTGCCGCGCAACTGATTATTGAAACATGGTTCAACCAATAACCACTTGCCGGAACACTGAAAGAACGCGTTTCCGCGCAGAGGAGCGATTCGATGAATACGGACATTAATGTCGATCAGCTCATCCGCCAAATGGCGGAACGCCTACAGTCCATTATTGCAAAGCGCGAGCTGCAGGATCCCGTTATGGTGGGTATTCATAGCGGTGGTGTTTGGCTTGCGCAGAAGCTGCATGCCTTACTTGGTCTGAGCAACCCACTTGGCAAGCTCGATATTTCGTTTTATCGCGACGACTTCACCCGCATCGGCATGAACCCCCAAGTGCGACCCTCGGATTTGCCTTTTAATGTGGATGATCGACACATTATCTTAGTGGATGACGTTTTGTTTACGGGCCGGACAATTCGAGCTGCATTAAATGAAATATTCGACTACGGCCGTCCAGCCTCCATCACGCTTGCAACACTCATTGAACGCGACCATCGCGAGTTACCCATCCAAGCCGACGTCATTGGCTTGCACATGGATTTAAAGCCCCAACAAAACGTCAAGCTGAAAGGCCCCGATCCACTTAGCTTGCAAGTGAGTAACTAGCGTCGTCGTACGAACATCCATCGACGCCGCGATGGGAAATTTTCATAGTAAAAAAGCAGTTGAGAATCTATGCGTCAAAGCAATATTCAACTCGATGAAAGTGGTCGGCTGCGCCATTTTTTAACCATCGAAGGTTTAAAACGCGCCATGCTGGTCGAGATCTTGGACACAGCAGAGTCTTTTTCCAGCGTTGCCGAACAAAGTGTAAAAAAAGTACCGCTGCTGCGCGGCAAAACCATCGTTAATCTATTTTTTGAAGCCAGCACCCGCACTCGCACCACCTTTGAATTAGCCGCCAAACGCCTATCCGCTGATGTCCTCAATATCAATGTTACGGCTTCTTCTACCGTAAAAGGCGAGACATTGTTAGATACGCTGCAAAATCTCGAAGCTATGCATTGTGATATGTTCGTTGTACGTCATGCCAACAGTGGCGCTGCGCATTTTATTGCCCGCCATGCCGCACCGCATATTAGTGTTATCAACGCAGGCGATGGCAGCCACGCACACCCCACGCAAGCCATGCTCGACATGTTCACCATTCGCCGCTGCAAACGCGAATTTGCCCCGCTGACGGTGGCTATTGTCGGTGACATCAAGCATTCACGTGTTGCGCGCTCACAAATCCATGCCTTAACCACATTAGGCGTCAATGAAGTGCGGGTAATTGGCCCACGCACACTGATTCCTACCGAAGTCGAGAAACTCGGCGTGCATGTGTATCACGATTTGCGCGAAGGCTTGCACGATGTCGACGTCGTTATGATGCTGCGCTTGCAACACGAGCGCATGCAAGGCGCCATGCTACCGAGCGAGCACGAATATTTTCAGTTATTCGGCTTGACCGAAGAAAAACTGGCCGCAGCTAAACCCGATGCTATCGTCATGCATCCTGGCCCCATCAACCGCGGCGTTGAAATCGCTTCATCAGTGGCCGATGGTCCGCGCTCAGTGATTCTGCAACAAGTAACCCATGGCATCGCTGTGCGCATGGCCGTGATGTCAATGGCGATGCGCTTCAGGCGTCAGGATGAGAATTTAGAATGAATTTGCATATTAAAAACGGCCGAGTCATCGACCCCGCCAATCACATCGACAAAATTCAAGATCTTTTCATCGCCGATGGACGCGTTGCCGCGTTAGGCATGCCCCCCTTGGGATTTAGTGCCAACCGCACTATTGATGCAACAGGCCAAGTAGTCTGTCCGGGCCTGGTCGATTTATGCGCACGCTTGCGTGAGCCGGGTTTAGAGTATAAAGGCACCATCGCGAGTGAAACCTTTGCTGCCGCAAGCGCTGGCATCACCACCCTTTGCTGCCCTCCCGACACCGACCCGGTGATCGACACGCCTGCCGTTGCCGAACTGATTCGTCAACGCGCCGAACAAGCCAATATTGTCCATGTCGTGACGTTAGGCGCGCTCACTAGAGGACTTGCCGGCACTCAATTAAGTGAAATGGCCGCGCTGAAAGCGGCGGGCTGTGTGGGCGTCAGCAATGCGATGGCTCCCATCACCAATACATCCGTCATGCGTAGCGCCTTGGAGTATGCCGCAACCTATCAACTCACCGTTTTTTTGTATGGCGAAGATCACTGGTTGCGCCACAACGGTTGCATGCACGAAGGCGCCGTTAGCACCCGCTTGGGGCTACCCGGCATTCCCGCGGCCGCTGAAATCGTCGGCGTAACGCGCGATTTGGCGTTAATCGAACAAACCGGCGCACGCGCGCATTTTTGTCGGCTTTCTACCGCACAAGCCGCACAATTGGTGCATCGCGCCCAACGTCAAGGGCTGCCTGTTACGGCCGATGTCAGCGCCCATCAACTGCATCTGACGGAAATCGATGTGGGTGATTTCAATAGCCTCTGCCATGTGATTCCGCCGCTGCGCAGTCAACGCGACATGGAAGGCCTGCGTGAAGCCGTCGCCAAAGGCATCATTAGCAGCATTGTGTCCGATCATCAGCCCCATGAACAAGATGCAAAATTGCGGCCGTTTGCTGAGACCGACCCCGGTATTTCCGCGCTCGAAACATTGCTACCGTTAAGCCTGCGCTTGACCGAAAACAACCTCATGAGTCTTTCCGAGGTTATTGCGCGGCTAACCGTCAACCCAGCTAACATTTTGGGTATCCCGGCTGGCACATTAAGCGTCGGTGCAAGGGCCGATATTTGTATTTTCGATCCCGCAATGCCTTGGCAACTAAGCGAGGACACTATTGTGAGCCGGGGCCGTAACTCGCCCTTTATCGGCTGGCCCCTAGAGGGCAAAGCCACGCACACGATCGTTGCAGGTAAGCTTATTTATTCGCATAGTGTTTTAGCCTAAGCATCATCCTAAAAAAGGCAGTTAGAATCTACTGCGGACGTTTAATATGCTGAATCTGAAAGATTTTTTCGTTAAATTTTGGCTCGGCAACTGCTCCTCGGCAGCCGCTCCCGGCGCTGCCCTACCTCCCGCATCCATGCGGTCGTGCGTTGCCCTACCTTC
>JANPPH010000101.1:0-5424 GCA_031428395.1 Gammaproteobacteria bacterium | reverse complement strand
GACGGCGCGGTGATGTACACAACACTAAAAAAGACAGTGAAGAGGAAATTGGCGATCAAGATCGGCACGATGCTGGAGAAATTTAGCGCCGACATTGCATTTCACAGTTTGCCTCAATTCGCCAATAGACCAGAGAACTTAACTTTAGCTCTGCCACGTCGAATCCACGGCGCAGAATTTATGACGATCGGCAATGACGTATGCATTGGGCCAAACTCATTGCTGATGGCGATCACCAATTATCCTGCCTCTACCATGCACCGAGTCGCCGACGCCAGTTCCATGCAGGAGTTCACTCCGCAGATAGTGATTGGTAATCGAGTGTCCGCGACGGGTGGGCTACAAATTGCGGCGCTGATGAAAATATGCGTGGAAGATGACGTGATGTTTGCCACCAATATCAACATTACTGATGCATTGCATGGGTTTGAACATACGAGCGAGCCTTATAAACAACAACCCATGTTTCGGATAGCGCCGATTACAATTCAACGTGGCTGTTGGATCGGGCAAAATACCGTAATTCTACCTGGCGTTACCATTGGCGAAATGTCGATTATTGGCGCCAACAGTGTCGTATCACACAGTATTCCGCCGCGTAGCATCGCGTTTGGTTCGCCGGCAAAAGTCGTTAAAAAATGGGACGAAGTAGGCGAAAGGTGGCTATGCTTGTAGCGAGAAGGTTTTTACAAACTCATTAATACCGTGTTACTAGTGTTGCGGCTGTCAGATATCAGCGCCAACGCAGGAGTCTTGCACGCTACCGCGCGCGGATCATAAAAACTTGTGCGCTCCTTGTGAGTGAATGTATAGGATCATCAAGGCAGGAGGCCTGCATGGAACGCAAGGAACCATTAGTGAGCATTGGAATCCCTACCTATAATCGAGCCGCTAGTTATTTGGCCTACACGCTGCGCAGCGTGATGGAGCAAACATATGGCTCCATCGAAATAATCGTCTCTGACAACGCCTCTACCGACAATACGGTGGAATTCGTTGCAACCGTTGCGGATGATCGAATCCGCTATCTAAGACATCGTACCCCTATAACACCCAATGCTAACTTCAACGCCTGCTTAAACGCGGCGCGGGGGAAGTATTTTTTGCTTCTGCATGACGATGATGCGATTGATCCGGATTTTGTTGAAACTTGTATGCGAGCGGTCAATTACTCGCATCAATACAATACTATTCGCACTGGAACCAGGGTCATTGACTCCTCTAACGCCACTTTGAGTGAGCACCCCAATTCGCAAACAGGGGAGACACTGGATACATTGTTAATGGCATGGTTTACTGGCAAGACTTCCATCTATATGTGTAGCACGCTATTTAATACGCAAAAGCTGAAAGCCATCGGCGGTTTTTACTCCAGCCATAATCTCCTTCAAGACGTTGTCGCGATTTCCCGTCTCGCCGCTGAAGGGCCGCGCTTGGAGATATCGGATGTCAAAGCCAGTTTCCGCAAGCACCCGGACGAGGCGACTTTTGCAGCGAAAGTGGGTGCTTGGTGTGACGATTTCTTCTCTGTGCTTGATTTGGTCACGCAGTTATGCCCCGACCGAGCAGAGGTTATTCGAGAAAAGGGTAGTCGATTCTTCGTCCGTTTATGTATGAGCCGCGCAAAGGCGATCAAGTCTCGCGGCGAGCGCATGGGGGCCTATCTGACCATCGCAAGAACCTTTGGTTTTCGAAATATTCCTCATCGTCGTGTGTTTCGTGAACTGCTATGTTAGAAGCCGTCAATGGGAGAGGGAAGTAGTTGTCTGGGAAAAAAAAGAAAGTGATAAAAAAAACAATCTTGGTTGCGGGAATTACGCTTTGGATACTTGTTTCGCCGCTGCTGCATGCGGAAGGAAATGGTGTTAGTCCTTACGTTTATGCGCGCGTCGCTAACGACGATAATTTATTCCGCCTGAGCGATGATGCCGAAGCATTAGCAGTGATTGGCACCGTTGACCGTGATGATACTGTAACTCAGATTGGTGCAGGCCTCGATATTGATGCCCCATTTAGTCGCCAACGACTCCGAGCAAACCTTTCGGTCTATAAGGCCGGCTACTCTCGCTTCGACAGCCTTGACCACGTTGGCGCTGATGTTTCTTCGGTTGTCAATTGGGAGGTAGGGAATTTGTTCGCTGGCGACGTCGGCTTTAAGTTCACACGTCAGCTTTCGAGATTTTATGAGCTGCAAGCGATCGCTAAAGACATTCGTACGCGCAAGATTTTTTTTCTGAATGGCGGATACCGCTTCCATCCTAGCTGGCGAGTCGTCGGAGATTTTTCTATATTGGACTTAACTCAAACTGAACGGCCGCAGCTAGATCGATCTGAGTCAAGCCAAGCCGTGGAGCTTCAGCTATCCACCAGCGCCAATACGAAGCTCGGCACAAGGATTCGCCACACCAAGGGTAATTTCGAAAGACTCCAAATTATTAATGGCAATGAGATTAATAATGATTTTACTGAGATGGAATATAGCGTCGTTTTGTATTGGGAAGGTTCAAAAAAATCGCGATTAGAAGGGCGCCTTGGGCTAACCCAACGCGATCATGCGCAAGCAAGTGAGCGCAATTTTAATGGCACCACCGGCCGACTGAGTTATGCCTGGCTGATCACCGCTAAAACGCGTATTGATAGCGCAATTTGGCGCGGAACAACCACGCGCGAGGAATTGACAATTTTTGTGGTGGGGAACGGTGTATCGATTGAGCCTAAGTGGTTCGCAACGCGAAAAATTTCCGTGGCAGCGAATATCGAGTACGAAACCCGCGATTTTGAGGGAATTTCAGAAGCTGTGGCCCTTGTCGATGGCACGCGTCAAGATACCGCAACGTCGCTAGGCGTTTCGGTGAAATATGAACCGTTAGATAATGTTGCACTGTCATTGGGCTACGACAACGAGCGGCGTAATTCGAATATTGATCGAGCGGATTTTAGGTCTAAGCTACTTTTTGTTCGAGCGCAGGTCAGTTTTTAAGTCGGTTTCTAACGCTGAAAACATCAATGTCTCGAACTATGCTTACTAAGAACTTTGAATGTAAAAACGATCTGGTGGAGAGTTCTCGCTGAGTTCCACAATAACCATGTCCGGCTTTTGCTAGCGTTATCGTTCGAGTTTGGCGTTAAAGTTCTAAGTATTTCTGTATTGCTGAGGCACCTCACATCTGACAAAAATCCATCTATCATTGTAAAGGGAGCGAAGAATAATGATATGGACAAACGATAATTTAGTCACAACGAGAAAGTGGCCGCGCTGCGTAGCTCAGGGTTGGTGGTTGCTGTGTATAATTATGCTCGGGGTGGCTCATTCGAGCGTTATCAATGCCCAGGTCGTCGCAACCGACTATACGTTGGGTGTTGGCGATATCGTCAAGATTTCGGTTTACGAACAGCCAGACCTTGCAACAACGGCGCAAATTAGCGTGTCGGGACAAGTGGTCATGCCGCTTGCAGGATCAATATCCATTAAAGGGCTGACCACAGCGCAGGCGGAGCAAAGTATAGCAACCCGCTTACGTACGGGCGGTTTTGTAAAACAACCACAGGTCTCGGTCACCGTGCAGGAATATCGCAGTCAGCAGGTCGCGGTACTCGGTTATGTGAGAAAGCCGGACAAATACCCGGTTGAGGCTATGAGCACAGTGTTGGAGGTGCTCGCGCGTGCCGGAGGCGTCGCAGAGGATGCGGGCGACGTGGTGACTATAGTCAGAGAAGCGACGGGAAAGAAATCGATATTCAAAGTTAACCTCGCCTCTTTTTTTAGTGGCGACATGAGCCAAAATATAGGCATCGTGAGTGGCGATTTGATATTGGTTCCGCGCATGAACTTATATTACATTTATGGCGAGGTCGGTAAGCCGGGAGCGTATCGTTTGGAGCGAGATATGACTGTGGTGCAAGCCCTTTCCGTTGGCGGTGGATTGTCGGATCGAGGCACTCAAAATGGTATTCGTATTAAACGACAAGCACAAAGTGGTGCTGTCGAAGAAATTCAGGTGGGGTTAAATGACCTGCTACAACCTAATGATGTGGTCTACGTGAGAGAAAGTTTGTTTTAGCGGCGCGGTTGTATGGTTTAGCGATAAAGGAAATCTATTGTGTTAAGTATGCATTTCAACCAGTATTGGCAGATACTTCAGGGCCGCATCAAGGTGGTTCTCATCACCTTTGGCGCGATTGTGCTAACCACCGCACTGATGCTCGCGATGACGCCCAATACCTACACCGCCACAGCGTCGCTAAATTTTGATTTTCAGGGCTCCAACCCTTACATGGACGTTCGCACGTTATCGCCTAGTGCAGAAGGCAGTTACATCACCACCCAAATCAGTATTATTAAAAGCCAGCATGTAGCAAAAAAGGTTGTTGACAACCTTTCGCAATCACAGCGCGAACAACTCATTTCAGTTATGGATGGGCACTTAACAATACTTGACCGTTTGATGGGAGAGCTATTTTCGCGACTCCGTGGCGCTGTTGATTTGTTTAGCGTTGAAAGCCAAACCGCCGTTGGGCAAGAAAGCTTGGATGTGCCGGATCCGAATAGCGGCTTAGCTCTCGCATTAGCGAATAATCTCAAAGTGACGCCGGTAATCGGGAGTCGCATCGTGACACTAGAATATTCTTCGACCGATCCTAGCGTCTCGGCATTGATCACTAACGCTTATGTTCGAGCCTATACCAATACCAATCTTGAAATGCTTATCAACCCTGCAAAACGGACAGCCGTTTGGTTTGATGAGCGATTAGGTACGCTACGCCATGCGGTGGAAGCTGCACAGACAAAGTTAGCGGTGTATCAGCAACAGGAAGGCATCGTGGCGACGGATGAGCGTTTCGATATCGAGAGCAAGCGCTTAACGGACTTAACTACGCAGCTATTAGATGCGCAGGTTGAAACGCGCAAATCTGTGACGTCACAGCAGCAGGTGGAAGAGCTGCAGTCTAAGCGAGTCTCGCTGGATAACATTCCTGAATTTCAAAATAATGCCTCAATACAAAAAGCTAAAGATGAGGTTCGTCAATACGAAGCGAAACTGGCAGAGTTATCAAGTCGACTAGGTGACAACCACCCGCAGTTCCAGCGCATGATGCTAGAGCTAAACGCTGCCAAGCGGCGCTTGAGTAATGAATTTGGTTCCCTGGTTCAAGGTGCCAATAACAGTGTCAAGATCGCCTTGGAGCGCGAGAGATCCGTAGAAAGGGCGCTTGCGGCGCAAAAACAAGTCGTATTGCAATTTAAAAGTGAACGCGGCGCCATGGATATGCTAAATCGTGAAGTTGAGGGCGCGCAGGCTGCGTATAATTCAGCATTAAAACAATTTAATGAAAGTAGCTTACAGAGTCTTGTCACGCAAACCAATATTAGTGTCATTGATGCAGCGCAAGTGCCTCGTCATCCGTCTGGCCCAAATATTGGTC
>JANPPH010000100.1:0-1632 GCA_031428395.1 Gammaproteobacteria bacterium | reverse complement strand
CAGGCTGTTTTTCAATTTTTCGCGCGCAGATTCAGCGCCTTGCGCGGCCGCAGTAGAGGGGTTATGGAAAATCTGGGTTTAAGCTTTCCAATCGGATTTGCTGGGAGTCCATCGCGTAGATTAAAAAATAACACCGCACACGGAGCTTTCTGCCTAGTGCCAAACGACAACTTCAAACATCATTGCTGTACCCGTTGGCTTGCCTATCGCTAGTGGATTTCATCTTTGGCATCACTGTTGACCAAACGATCAATCCTGCCCCAAAACCATTCACGCAGGCGTTGCTTCCATCGGCGTTGACGCCACGTTGCATAAAGAATTTCTGTACTGTGGCGAAAATCCTCTTCGAACGATGCGCGAACTTGCTCAGCGAATCCCTGATCCTCCACTTCTTGGTTAGCTTCCAAATTCCAGCGCAAATTCCAGCGGTCAATGTTGCTTGAACCGATGGATACCCAGTTGTCGCAGAGTAAAACCTTGGCATGCAAAAAACGCGGCTGATATTCAAACACCCGCACGCCGCTACGCAGTAAACGTGAATAGAAACGGTGCGCAGCGAAACGTACGCCGGGGTGATCCATATACGGACCGGGTACTAACAAACGTACATCAGTGCCTTGCTTAGCCGCCGCACGTAAGGCGCGCAACAATTTCCACGAAGGTACAAAATACGCGGTCGCGATCCATGCGCGATGTTGCGCACTGCGGGTACGTTTTATGAGTGAGCGCATGATTTCCGTACGCCCGGCCCACTGGCAAATGGTAACCCGGCCAGACATCGTGCCTTCCTTTGTGGTGTTATGCGGCAGGCCCAATCTCTCGTCCGACCAATGACTCCAATTGCTTTCAAAAAGTTGGCGCCAATCGGTGACATTTGCGCCGCGAATCTCCACCATGGTTTCGCGCCAGCGTCGTTCAGGATTTTTCGGCGGATCAAAATCATCGGTAAGACCTGCGCCACCCACAAACGCCTGACGACCGTCCACTAATAGAAGCTTGCGATGATCGCGAAATAAATTGCGCCACCATTTGCTAAACCGAACTGGATTGTAATAAGCCACTTTGACGCCCGATAACAGTAATTTCTGACGATCGGCTTTACTAAATCCGCCTGCGCCAAAATCATCGAGCAAGACACGAACATGCACACCGCGTGAAACAGCCTGAGCTAGCGCATCCATAAAACGCGTCGCCACCGTGCCGCTACTAATTAAGTAGATCTCAAGCAAAATGTAGTGTTGGGCGGCAGCAATTGCATTCAACATAGCAGGGAAAAAGACATGTCCATCAATAAATAGACGATACTGGTTGCCTTCGCGCCAGGGATAATGGTATTTCGGATATAGGCTAGTTTTCATCTTGACTTCAGTTTTATGCCTAATGCTATGCTTAAACCCAGATTTTCCATTAGGCTCTACTGCGGCCGCACAACGCACTGAATCTGCGCGAGAAAAGATGAAAAACAGTCTGTCACCGTAGAGTGACTACGCCTCCGCCTGTTTTTCATCTTTTCTCGCCCATCTTCAGCACCTTGCGCGCCCTCGCTACGAGCCTAATGGAAAATCTGGGTTAAATTTTTTCAGTGGCTATTTAGAGCCAAAAACGTATACCGGCGACAGCCTGTGTCTCCGC
>JANPPH010000099.1:0-7296 GCA_031428395.1 Gammaproteobacteria bacterium | reverse complement strand
GCCTCGTAGCGAGGGTGCGTAAGGTGCTGAAGATGGGCGAGAAAAGAAAAAAAACAGTCGGAGGCGTAGTCACTCTACGGTGACAGACTGTTTTTCTTCTTTTCTCGCGCAGATTCAGTGCATTGTGCGGCCGCAGTAGAGTGCTAATGGAAAATCTGGGTTAAATTTTGGCTCGGCAACTGCTCCTCGGCAGCCGCTCCCGGCGCTGCCCCACCTCCCGCATCCATGCGGTCGTGCGTTGCCCTACCTTCGCGCATCCCTGCGCTCGTCACCGTAGGGGTGACTACGGCTTCGCCAAAATTTAACAAAAAAATATCCCATCTTCAACATCTTAAGCGCCCTCGCTACGATTCCAACTGCCTTTTTTAGGATGATCGGTCGCGCGCCGAGTAAAAAACTGAAAAAACAATCGACCCCTAATGAAACTGCGCATGCGCAGTGTAGATAATTGTTACACCCGCAGAGATTAGGGCAATTTGTTGCGCGGTGGCTTTCATTTGGGTACGTTTATGCAGACCGGGGATAAGATCTGCAACCGCGATATAAATAAAGCTTGCCGCAGCGAGCGCCAGGACATAAGGCAAAAATTGTTGGACTTGCAGCAAACTAAAGTACGCAAGTGTGGCCCCCACAACCGTGCTCAAACTTGACAATATGTTGTAAAAGAAGGCGCGCTTACGCGTGAAACCGCTATCTAACAACACCGCAAAATCGGCTATTTCTTGCGGAATCTCATGCGCTGCCACGGCAAGCGCCGTAACGATGCCAAGGTGCATGTCGACGAGAAAAGCCGCTGCGATGATGACGCCATCGACAAAGTTATGGAGCGCATCGCCAATAAGTATTAGCTGACCGGCATGGTGAGTAGGCGTAGGTTGAGGATCGGGAAGGTGCGCTTCGCAGTGGGCGGAGTGGCAATGGCGCCACAACACCATTTTTTCCAGCAGAAAAAACAACAAAATACCCAACAATACGGTCAATGTAATGACATGCACATCTGCATCGTTGCGGTTTATTATTGCATCGGGCAACAGTGCAAGAAAAGCTGCCCCTAGCAGTGCGCCGGTCGCAAAACTGATGAGATGCGGCAAGGCATATTGGCGGAATCGCTCGGGTACAATCAAGAATATCGACGCGGCCAGTACGCTGAGCACGCCGCCCAAAAGACTAAAAACAATTATCCAAACAAACGTACTCACTGCGATTTCATCCAAATAAGACTCGCCATACGGCCTGTTACACCATCACGGCGATAAGAATAGAAGCGTTGCGCGTCAGTATAGGTGCACCAATGACCGCCATAGACCGCCGTCACGCCTAGCTTGTGTAACTGCCAACGCGCGAGTTGGTATAAGTCGGCCAACCAACGCCCCGCCAGAGTTGGCTTGAAAGCTTCACGCCAAGCGGGGTTTTGTTCAGTAAACGCGCGATACACCTCTTCACCCACTTCAAAGACACTTGGACCAATCGCTGGACCCAACCAGGCCATGATTTGGCCGGGCGGCACCTGCATAGCATGCACTGCGCTGGCCAGCACACCTTGAGCCAAACCGCGCCAACCGGCATGGGCCGCCGCAACATGCATGCGCTCGCGATGGCAGAGCAAGACCGGCAGGCAATCGGCGGTTAGTACTGCACAGACGGCTCCAGCTTGATCAGAATGGCTAGCGTCTGCTATACAACCAGGCTTAATCAAAGCCGCATCGACCACATCAATACCATGCACCTGATTAAGCCAGCGTGGCGGCGAAGGAAGCTTGAAGCGTTCATTTAAGCACTTGCGGTTGTGCGCGACAGCAAAAGGGTCATCGCCAACGTGCTCGGCCAAGTTGAAACTTGAGTAGGGCTCAGCGCTCACACCACCGCAACGGGTGGTCACGACACTACACACCCATGGAGGCGCCGGCCAATCCGGGACAATCCAACTCAAAGACTGGCTGTCGCTCACCCGGCGCTGTTCTCGCGGCGCAGAATTTCAATCAGGGCTTGCATGTCCGGCGGGACGGGCACATCCCATTCCATCCACTCATCGGTTAAGGGATGACGCAGACCTAAGCGTGCGGCGTGCAAGGCTTGACGCCTGAAGGCACGTAGCGCGTTCGATAGTTCCTCGCTGCTTTGCTTGGGGATGCGGAGGCGGCCGCCATAGACAGGATCGCCAACCAGCGGGTGACGAATGTGCGTCATGTGCACTCTAATCTGATGCGTGCGGCCGGTTTCTAGCCTAACGCGCAAATGCGTATAGTCGCGAAAGCGCTCGCCGATACGATAATGGGTTACCGCTTCTTTACCGCTTTCGGTTACGGCCATGCGTTTGCGATCGATGTGGTGCCGACCGATTGGCGCCTCAATGGTACCGCCTGAAATCATCGGTCCAATGACAACCGCTTCATATTCACGACCAAACTCTCGAGCCTGAAGCTGTTCCACCAAACTATTTTGCGCTACTAAGGTGCGCGCAATAACTAATAGACCTGAGGTCTCTTTGTCGAGGCGATGGACAATGCCAGCGCGCGGCACGTTATGCAATTCCGGCGCATGATGGAGCAATGCATTCAGCAACGTACCCTCGCGATTACCCACGGCGGGGTGCGCCACCATCCCCACTGCTTTATTGACCACGATCAAACTTTCGTCTTCATACACAATGGACAGTGGAATGGCTTCTGCCTCGTGTAGGCGTTCTAATTCCACCACTGCGTCGACTTCCACACTCTCGCCGCCCTGCACCTTGGCCTTTGGCTGCCGCCATTCTTCATCGTTAAGACGCACTTGCCCTGCGCGAATCCAGGCCTGAAGGCGCCCACGCGAATATTGCGAAAATATTTCTGCCAGGGCGACATCTAAGCGCTGACCCGCCATCTCTAGCGGAATGTGGCTTTGCAAACGCTCAATTTCAGACATGCGGAAAGGAATCTCTAAAGCGGTGAGTTGGCCGAATACTAATTTCGGTAACGATTTGGGCGAATTGTAGACGAATATTGTAATATGCCTTGTTGTGTAGCAGGATTATTTTTTAACGTGGATATGTCATGCACCCTACTTTTTTCGCGTATTCAACGCGCCTGACGGTTATTCTAACTGTCGCGCTGACCCTTGCGGCTTGCGCCACCACGCCAGCGGAACCCATCACACTGCGCGATAAAGAGCTTTACGACATGGGACGCGCCGCGGTGGCAGCAAACGACTTTAGCTCGGCGGTGGATTCTTTCGAAATATTAAGTGCGCGCCGCGATTCCAGCGGCTATGCGACGCACGCCCAACTTGACTTGGCCCATGCCTATTACAAACTTGGCCAGCACGAACGCGCCCTCGAGAGCGTCGATCGCTATGTCACTGACGCGCCAAAACGTGACATGCTTGATTACGCGTATTATCTAAAAGGGCTGATTTACCTCGATCAAGCGACCTTATTGGCGCAACAGTCCGATGCTGATTTGAATGCCGCAATCACCGTGGCGCGCCAATCGTACCTAGTGTTTAGCGATCTTGTGCAAAACTTCCCTGCCAGCAAATATGGGGCTTCGGCCAACCGCCGCCTAACTCAATTGCGCGAAAATCTTGCCGACTTCGAGGTTCGGGTGGCGCGGGGTTTTCTAGTCCAGGGCAAGTATACAACTGCCGCCGAGCACGCCCGCTATGTGCTAGAAAATTATCCGGACACCCCTGCCATGGCGGATGCCGTCAGGTTGTTACGTGATATTTCAGAATCATCTGGCAACAATCGGTTATTGCCGGCACTCCCACCTGAAACCCGACCATTACCTGCCCCCCCAGCGACGATGCATTAATGACTTCTATCCGTTACAATGGTGTTTTAACCACGTAATCGCATATGCCAACTCGCGCCCTCCTGCTGATCTTACCCCTGCTGTTTTTCTTGCATGCCTGCGCCACATCGCCGGATTCATCTGACGAAGGTAAGAACTGGCCAGCAAGCCGCTTATACAAAGCGGGCAAAGATGCCCTAAAGAGTGGTGATTATGAAACCGCGGTAAAGCAATTTGAGACCTTGGAGTCGCGCTATCCTTTCGGTCGTTTCACGCAACAAGCGCAGCTCGATGTCATTTACGCATACTATAAATACGACGAACCCGATTCTTCGGTGGCGGCCGCGAATAGATTTATCAAACTCTATCCGCGCCATCCGAATGTGGACTACGCCTACTACATGCGTGGCTTAGCTAATTCCACCAAAGGCGCCAGCACCTTCGACAATATCTTATCGCTCGATCCAGCAGAGCGCGATCCCCGTCCGGCGCAAGATGCATTTCGCTATTTCAGTGAAGTTGTGCAGCGCTTCCCAGATAGCCGCTACGCCCAAGATGCCGCCCAACACATCATCTTTTTGAGAAATTCCTTGGCGCGTCATGAACTCCACGCCGCCAACTATTATTTAAGACGCGGCGCTTTTGTAGCGGCGGCGAATCGCGCTAAATATGTCATCGAAAATTTTCCGCGCACAAGCTCTGTGAACGACGCCTTGGCCCTTATGATAGAGGCTTACGAAAAAGTCGGACTTATGGATTTGGCGAAAGACGCGTTTCGCGTTCTGGCAATCAATAATCCGCAACACCCCGCCGTATCGACATGGCAGACACGCAATCCAGCTAGCGCCCAAACTGACGGGCACTTGTAACTTTTTTGCTCGGGTTTTTGCTTGAGGATAACAGGAGATTTCCGATGTGGGATTTTTTTGAGACCGTGCGCCACCGCCACTCGGTGCGGAAATACCAAAATCTACCTGTTGAACCGGAAAAACTGCATGCAATTTTGGAAATGGCCAGTGCAGCCCCATCCGCTGGCGACCTCCAAGCCTACAAAATAATCGTTATTGAACAACAAGCAGATCGTGACACGCTAGCAATCGCGGCCCAAAATCAAACATTCATTGCCCAGGCGCCCATTAGCCTCGTGTTCTGCGCGGAACCCGAACGCTCCGCAGCGCGTTATGGACAACGTGGGCATGACCTTTATGCCATTCAAGATGCGACCATCGCCGCAGCTTACGCACAACTTGCGACCGTGGCCGCAGGCATGGGTTCAACGTGGGTAGGTTACTTTGATGAAATGCAGGTACGCAAGGCGCTTGCTATAGCGCCGTCGCTGGTTCCCGTGGTGATTCTAAGCCTAGGCTACCCAGCTGAATTACCGGAAGCCACTCCCCGCAGACGTTTGGAAGAAATTGTTCTCTTTCGCCGCGAGTAAAATGTAAAAAATCACCTATCACTCAAACGATAGCGAAACCCTAAATAGCGGTCTCGTTTTCCTCGCCAGTTCGGATGCGCACGACGCGCTCAACCGACGTAACGAAAATTTTTCCGTCGCCAATTTTTCCAGTGCGTGCTGCCGTGGCGATCGCCTCAATGCAACGCTCAACTTGATCTTGTGTACACACCACTTCAATTTTCACCTTAGGCAAAAAGTCGACCACGTATTCAGCACCGCGGTAAAGTTCAGTATGACCTTTTTGGCGACCAAAACCCTTAACTTCGATAACCGTCATGCCGGTAATGCCTATTTCCGATAATGCTTCGCGGACATCGTCGAGCTTAAACGGTTTGATAATCGCTTCGATTTTTTTCATGGAGCGCTCCCTATTTTTGTTAAAAAATTAGCGATACCCGGACACAATCGGATACCGACGATCGCGACCAAAGGCTCGGCGGCTGATACGCACACCGGGCGGTGCCTGGCGGCGCTTATACTCATTGCGATTTACCATCGCGATCACGCGGGTAACTGTCGCCTCGTCATAACCGGCTGCGATAATATCATCACGGCATTTATCCTGCTCGACGTATAAATCAAGAATAGCGTCTAAAAGCGGATAAGGTGGCAAGCTGTCTTCATCTTTTTGGTCTGGGGCGAGCTCGGCAGTAGGCGGGCGATCAAACACACGTTGCGGTATAACGGGGCCTAAGCTATTGCGATAGGCCGCCAAACGGTAAACCAACGTTTTCGGGACGTCCTTAATGGGGGCGAAGCCACCCGCCATATCGCCATACAACGTGGCATAACCCACAGCCATTTCGCTCTTGTTACCCGTCGTGAGCACCATCTTGCGTTTCTTGTTTGAAATTGCCATCAAAATAACGCCACGGCAGCGCGCCTGAATGTTTTCTTCGGTAATGTCAGTAGGCTTGCCAGCGAACTCCGTCTGCAAACTTTGTAAAAAAACTTGGAAGGCCGGCTCGATCGAGATGACATGATACTCGACCCCCAACGCCGCTGCTTGTGCCTGCGCATCTTCTTGGCTCATTGCAGAGGTGTAGCGAGATGGCAACATGACAGCCTCCACATGCTCAGCACCAATAGCATCAACAGCAATCGCCAACGTGAGTGCCGAGTCCATACCTCCCGATAGCCCAATGACGACGCCATTAAACCCATTTTTCTGAATATAATCACGCACTCCCAGCACTAAGGCACGGTATACGCTTACCTCTACAGGCAAGGAGTCTATTATTGGCGCGGGCAGTGGAATACATTGACGATTGAGTAAAATATCGACAGGGAAAAGGCCTTCTTCGTAGGCAGGCGCACGCGCAACAACCACGCCATTACTATCCATAACAAATGATTCGCCATCAAACACCAATTCGTCTTGACCGCCAACAAGATTAGTGTAAACAACAGGCATTGGGCCTTCTTGCAACCGTTGGCGAATAACCTCTTCGCGTTCGTGACCCTTGTTCATATGAAAAGGCGAGGCGTTGAGATTGAGCATCAAACGAGCACCAGCTTGATGCGCCTGTTGCATTGGCCCGGGATGCCATAGATCTTCACAAACGGTAATTGCTACTGGAGTGCCTTGCATATCAATAATACAAGTCCTGTCACCTTCGACAAAATAACGCTTTTCGTCAAATACGCTGTAGTTGGGCAGATGTTGCTTGCGATAAACATCGAGAATTTTGCCATCACGGAGCACGACTGCGGCATTGTACAGTGCACCCTTTTCCAGCCACGGCACACCCAGTACTACATCTATCCCCTGCACTTCGCCAGCGATGTCGTCTAACGCCTTTTGCGCCGCCTGACAAAATCCCGGTCGCAACAGCAAGTCTTCTGGGGGATAACCGGTAAGCGCTAATTCAGGGAACAGGATGACGTTCGCACGCAGCGTGTCGCGCGCAGTGGCGACGGCTTGAAGGATTTTTTTCGCATTACCGCCGACATCACCCACCAAAAAATTGAGCTGTGCGATAGCCACGCGAAGATGGGAAGGAGCTTGGTTTACCATATGCGGTGAAATTTAGTGTAGCGAGTCCACAAAATGGCGCCTTTTGGCCT
>JANPPH010000098.1:0-6185 GCA_031428395.1 Gammaproteobacteria bacterium | reverse complement strand
ATAACGTAGCCCCAATGACCAACCCAATTACCAGTAGCGCGCCAAGCACTATAATTAGAATTTTTACAATGGGCTTTTTGGCCTTAGCTTTAGGGGCTTTTTCATCCGCTTCATCACTCAAATCATCAACAGCCATTTTTCCACTTCCATAAATCTACGTTAACCTTGCATAAGCAAGCCTTATGCCATTCCGCAGAAATGTAATTTAACTTTGTTTTTTAGTGAGTTACGGAAGGTAATCGGAGTAGCGACAGAGAATTGACTGCAAACTAGGAGAAGTCGCTGGCGGAATTATGGCAGGATGACTGACTGAGTAACGAATGTACTCAAATTGATTTGGCGCGCTTCGGAAAATATTTACCGACTGTCATGATGATCTCGCTCACCACCTTGAACCCAGATTTTCCATTAGCACTCTACTGCGGCCGCACAAAGCACTGAATCTTTTCTCGCCCATCTTCAGTACCTTGCGCACCCTCGCTACGAGGCTAATGGAAAATCTGGGTTCAACCAATCAAGAATAGGCATGAATCTGTTTCAACGTCCTTTTGTTTACTGTTGCCAGATCGGCAGGGCTTGCCAGCCAATGGGAAAGCCCATGGCTTCTGGCTTGACAACGGGGTGTTTCTCGAATAATGCCATAAGCCGCCTCTTCCAATGATGATCCGGGCTGATAACGTTCATGATGTATTCGAGCATTACCAAGGTGTTATAGAGATGTTTGGGTTGTTGAAGATTCAGGCTTTCATGAAGTTGCCTGGGCGTTTTGGGCATCTTTGCCTGAAAACCAAAACGCCGATTCCACAGGCGGCCATGATGGGCGCAGACATTGCGCACGATAGTTAGATGGTGCAGGAATGAGGTCAGGACAATTTCATCTATGCCATAGCTCCTGGCGATAGCTTGCCGATCCTGACCGTGGCGAAGACCGGACACCCATTTTGAAAGTTGCCCCAGTGACATGACCTCCACTACTGCCCATATCGGGGGCAATGCCGGGGCTGTGTAGTTATTCTGGTAGTGTTCTATGAACACCTCTTTGCTGCGCTCCAGCTCGTCTTTCAGGTTGTTCAAACACCGTTGGTGCGTATCGTCGTTTTTGAAAATGGCGGCGTTCAGATAGGCATGTGATCCATAGGTGCGCGCAAGCCGGTAAGCCCATTGAGCGCGAACAGATACTTCCAGGCGCTCTACTGCATCCATTACCAGTAATCTTAACTCCCGATCGAACACATAGAGGCTTACAACGTCATCGAATCGGGTGCCAGGTGCAAAGGTGTGAGAGGCGTGATCAAGCTCGAAGGGAAGCCAATAGCCACCAAGCCGGTAGTAATTCAAGTGGGTGAGGTAGTGGCGTGCATAATCCCTGTCGGGGATTGCTACGCCGCGTTGTATGAGAAGGTCGATTTGTTGATCGAGAGTGATGGCCGGTTTGGAAAACTTCAATTTCCAAACCCCAGAAAAAAGTAACCCCCCATGGTGCGCTTCCGTGGAGAGGCGTGGGGGGTGTTGTTGCAAGTATTATCGTCCACTGATCCCAGTATCTCAAGTTAAATTATTCACTAGGTGAATACTATTGATTACTTCGGGGTACGTCTACTTTAGTGATGTAATCAGGAGAAATGCCAAGAGCGGCTGCGGCAGCAACCGGAAACATCAGGCCACGGAGGGAACAGCTGGCCCACTCAGACAGCAAGATTACCGACCGGGTTTATCGTCGCAAACCGGCTATTGTTAAGCCCTTGCGGTAGTCGTTTCCGCCTGGATTTTACTACTTCAATGATGCACTTGCCGTTCTATGATGCATTGGCCTCATTCAACTCTCTCTAAGTCATTGATTTTATTGGTGGGCCGTCCCCGACTCGAACGGGGAACCTACTGATTAAGAGTCAGCTGCTCTACCATTGAGCCGACCGAAACGACCGCAACAGGACATCCATGGTTTGTGGGTGTCGGCAATGCGTGGCAATGTGCGTGCGGCGATGACTTTAACCACTCGCGATGTTTACTTTGTCGCCACTAAAAACGTGAGCACCACCAGACCGGCGCCCAACACAATGCACACAACCATAAGAACCCTCGTGCGAATTCTAAACACCTCGATGGCTTCTACCACCCGCGCATTCTGCTCGGCGAGCGATTTAATAAGTTCCGCTGACGATTTCTGTTCGGTACTCAGTTCAACAACCTTGGCCTCAATTTGATCAAAGCGATCGTCAAGACTCAGTAACTTGTTACTGTCCGACGATGAACTATTGGAGCGTGGAGCTATAGGCGGGCCGAATGCCTCGTCTTTGGTTTTGGCAAAAAGACGCTTCGCCCCTTTGACGATGTGCGGCGCCGCCTCAAGCACATCACCCCATGGAATGACTTTTAACGCTGTGAGCCAACCTATAGCCAAAGCTTCACCTCGATTGTTGCACGCATGAGAGATACGACTTGATTCTAACGCTAAAATTCAATGTATCGCATAAATGCTTAGCTGATTTACTCTAAATAAGATTTTCTTACCCACAGGAAAGCATACTTTCAGATTGTACTGTATAACGCCTAAATCCTCAGGTTATCAATTAGCCGCGTATTGCCTAAGCGGGCGGCAGCGAGAACGATTAGGTCTTCGTCATGAGCCTTCGGCGGAGACAAATCTTCGGCCCGTCGAATAGCGACATAATCAGGAGAAAAGCAGGTACCTGCGAGTTTCTTGCAAGCTTCTTCGGTTAACTGGTCAAAATCGGTGCGTCCGCTTATTACTGCGGACCGCACTTCAGCTAAGGTTTTATGCAATAGCGCGGCGTTGATGCGTTCTGCCGCGGACAGATATCTATTTCGCGAACTCATTGCCAATCCATCGTTTTCTCTAATGGTCGGCATACCTAGAATTTCAATTGGAAGTGCCAGGTCTTGCGCCATGCGACGAATGATACGCAATTGTTGGAAATCCTTTTCGCCGAAGATAGCGATATCCGGCTGTACTATGTTGAAGAGTTTGTTGACGACGGTTGCAACACCCCGAAAGTGTCCGGGACGAGAGGCGCCGCAGAGGATATCCGACAAGCCGGGGACTTCCACGTAAGTCATTTCCGCGAGGCTGCGGGGATAAATTTCCTCTGCCCTGGGCGCAAAAAGGATCTCAGTTCCAACCTGCTCCAAGGCTTGGCAATCGGCATCGAAAGTACGTGGGTAGGCGGCGAAATCTTCGTTGGGGCCGAATTGCATAGGGTTGACGAAGATACTGGCGACGACATGTTGCGCGAGTGAACGGGCTTTGGTCACTAAGGCAATATGCCCAGCATGTAGGTTACCCATGGTGGGGACGAAGGCGATGCGATGACCCTGCTTTCGCCAGGAGGTGATGGCCTGACGTAGACTAAGGATGTTATCGACAATATCCACGTCAGCGGAAGCTATGTTCAGCCGACGGGAAGGTCCCCGCTTTTACCGCTTGAAAGTAGTCGCTTACAGCGGCTTGCACAGAGGTGCCATGCAAGAAATTTCTTGAAAACTTGGGCGTCTTGCCTTGGGTGATGCCTAACATATCGTAGAGTACCAAGACTTGTCCGTCGCATTCAACACCAGCACCGATACCGATAACGGGAATCTCTACGGCTAGAGTAATGGCGCTACCAAGCTCCGCAGGCACGCATTCGAGCAACAACATATCAGCGCCTGCGTCTTGCAAGATCTGCGCATCATCCAACAGCACTTCTCTGGCATCGTCGCCACGACCCTGCACTTTGTAGCCGCCTAACTTATGAATCGATTGAGGCTGTAGGCCTAAATGCGCGCACACTGGAATTCCATTTTTCGCTAAGGTATGCACGACTTCCGCCTGCATACTACCGCCTTCAAGCTTGACCGCATGTGCACCGCCTTCTTGCATCAATCTCGCGGCATTGGTTAACGCTTGAGCGGGCGTCGTGTAGCTCAGAAACGGCATATCCACCATAAGCAACGCGTGCGTGCATCCACGCGCGACCATGCGACTGTGGTAAACCATATCATCCATAGTCACTGGCACTGTGGTGGATTGACCTTGGATAACCATACCCAAGGAATCGCCCACTAAAATCACTTCAACCCCGGCGTCATCCAGGATCCGCGCAAAGGTTGCATCGTAAGCAGTGAGGCTTACAATTTTATCTTGTTTGCGTTTCATGTCGCGCAAGGTTTGCACAGTGATTGCGGTTCGCGGATGGAGATATGCGGTGTTCATGGCTGATCTCGGTTATTGGGTTAATCCAATGGCTAGAGGGCGGCAAGCCCGATTTAAGCCGATTTTGCAGATCTGAACTTATTCGAACAACGCTCTAACGGCAGACCCTTTTGTGCGAATAAAATCCCACCTTAACTCTTATTAAATGGCTTTGGCCCTTCGACCGAGCTTGCATGGTGATTGTGGCGTCAGCCTCCTTCACCTGCCCGTCAATAGTGTTACTCCATTTGAACCACAACCATTAAGATTTGCCTCTCATCGCTCGCAGCCCAAGCGACGCAAACCTTTATCGGAACTATTGTCGACAAGCATTTTTACTGCACCGAGTGTTGATACATTCAAATCGGGCGCAATTTCAAGTAAAGGATACAGCACGAAATTCCGCTGCGAAATACCTGGATGCGGCACTGTCAATGTCTCGTTTGAAAGTTCAAGCTCGCCGTAAAGCAGCAGATCCAAATCTAAACTACGAGGCCCCCATCTTTCTCCCGTGCGCATTCTGCCGTGTTGCATCTCAATATTCTGCAAAGCATGCAGCAGTGCGAGCGGTGCTAACTGCGTATCAAGCGCCGCGACAGCATTGATGTAATCTGATTGATCGCCAGGGCCAAGCGGATCACTGACATAGAGGCTCGATTGCGCGACCAAGCGACTTTGTGGCAGTCCCTCCAATTCCAAGAAAGCCTTGCGAACTTGACTGATGGGATTTTCCAAATTACTGCCTAAACCAATGTATGCGCGTACCGTCTCACCGATATTATTCACTGCTTGGACTGCTCGGGGTTCTGACTCGACGCCGACCCTTTTTGCGTGGCCCAGACTTTGGCTTTACGGCTACCGTCCGCTCCTCTTCGTTCATCGACTGCAAGGCCGTCCACCAAGCGCCTGCTTCGCTTGGCACTTCACCAGCCTCTTCACGCAAGAGCAGAAAATCGTAGGCTGCACGAAAACGGGGATGGGTTAATAAACGTAACGAACGTACTCCGCCAGTTCGTTGTAAACGCGGTTGCATCATCCAGATTTCGCGCATCGGCAAGCTAAATCGTTTCGGCAAAGCGATAATTTGGACCTGGCGACTCGTTACAAGCTCGGCCGCTGTTTGCAGCGCTTGTAACTCACTCATGCCCTTTTTTTCGTATTCTTGCGCAAGCATTCGCACGGGTTCCCACAACAAGCCAGCGAACAAAAACGCCGGGGTTACGGGCTTGCCCAAGCTGAGTCTCGCATCGGTGCTGGCCAGTACTTTTGCAATAAATGTTAAAGGAAAATTTTGCTCTTCATGCTCCAAGGCTTTTTCGGTTTGAGAAAATAGTTGGCCGAATAAACCGTGATGGCGCAACAGTTCGAACGTTTGCAACGCGCAATTGCCCAAGAACAATTTCAACACTTCTTCGAACAAACGCGCTGGCGGTATTTTGTTGAGCAACGGCGCTAATGCGCGTAAAGGCGCCTCAGTATCGGGGTGCACAACAAACCCCAATTTAGCCGCGAAACGGATGGCCCTGAGCATGCGTACCGGATCTTCCTGATAACGTAGAACCGGGTCACCAATCAAACGCAACACCCCGGCATTGAGGTCTTCAAGGCCGCCGGTGTAATCCACAACCGAAAAATCGCGAATGTCGTAATACAGCGCGTTGACCGTGAAATCACGCCGCCAAGCGTCTTCTTCCAATGTGCCAAAAACGTTATCACGAATAATCGTGCCATCAATGATCTCGCGATCGTCATCTTCCGACACGATGGTATCGTGCGGCGCTCTAAAGGTAGCAACCTCGATGACCTCGCGACCAAAATGCACATGCGCCAGCCTAAAGCGCCGTCCAATTAGGCGACAATTGCGAAATTCGTCTTTAACCTGCTCAGGGCTGGCATTCGTCGCTATGTCAAAATCTTTTGGCTCTCGCCCCAGTAACATATCACGCACTCCACCCCCTACGAGGAAGGCCTCGTAACCGGCGTCTTTAAGCCT
>JANPPH010000097.1:0-2002 GCA_031428395.1 Gammaproteobacteria bacterium | reverse complement strand
CGGTTAAGCTAGCGGGTTCACGCGCTAAGGTTATGATTTTGATGGAGACAGTGAAGGGCGATGTGCATGTCATTGGCAAAAACTTTGTCGGGGTGGTGCTGCAATGCAATAACTTTGAGGTCATTGATTTAGGTGTGATGGTGTCTTGCGCGAAAATACTCGACGTGGCACGTAAAGAAAATGTCGATATCATTGGTTTATCCGGGCTTATCACGCCATCGCTAGATGAAATGACCCACGTTGCTAAAGAAATGCAACGTGAAGGATTTACCATTCCATTGTTAATCGGTGGCGCCACAACCTCGCGGGCGCACACCGCCATCAAGATCGAGCCGCACTACAATCAGCCGACCATCTATGTTAAGGATGCCTCGCGTGCTGTGGGTGTCGCGCAGAATCTCATTAGCGAAGAATTTCGGGCAGGCTTTGTGGCCAAGACCAAGGAAGAATATGCACAGGTGCGCGAGTTGCATAAAAACAAGCAGGCAAAAATATCGTGGCTCTCTCTTGCGCAGGCACGTGAAAATAAAACGCAGATCGATTGGAAAGACTATTCGCCAGTTAAGCCGCAGCGTTTAGGGATACAAACATTTGCCGACTATCCACTAGCAGAATTGACGGAGTACATAGATTGGACACCGTTTTTCCACGCCTGGGAAATGGCAGGTAGTTATCCAAAAATTTTAGACGATGAAATTATCGGCACGGAGGCACGCAGTTTATTTGCCGACGCGCAAAAAATGCTCGAACAAGTGGTGGCAGGAAAATGGTTGAGGGCACGCGCGGTGCTCGGACTGTTCCCAGCGAACGGCATTGGTGAGGACGATATCGAGATCTACACCGATGAAAGCCGCTCGCAGGTCGTTACCGTGCTGCATCATTTGCGTCAGCAACAGGAAAAGCCACCCGGTCGGCCCAATCAATGTTTAGCGGATTTTGTGGCGCCTAAACAATCGGGTATCAAAGATTTTGTCGGTGCCTTTGCAGTCACAGCCGGGATCGGTATCGACGAGCATGTAAAGCGTTTCGAAGCACAGCATGATGATTACAGTGCCATCATGCTAAAAGCCATCGCCGATCGTTTGGCGGAAGCGCTGGCCGAGCGTTTGCATCAGCGCGTCCGCAAAGAGTTTTGGGGCTACGCCATCGACGAAGATATCGACAATAGCGCGTTAATCAAAGAGCAATACCAAGGCATTCGCCCTGCACCCGGTTATCCGGCTTGTCCCGATCATACCGAAAAGACCTTGCTTTGGCAGTTGCTCGAACCTGATAGCAATGCAGGCATCACGCTGACTGAGCACTTCGCGATGTTGCCGACCGCAGCCGTGAGTGGTTGGTATTTCGCTCATTCCGAGGCGAAATATTTTGCGGTAGGCAAAATTAACAAAGATCAGGTCGAAGATTACGCCGGCAGAAAGGGTCTGCGGTTAAGCGAGACCGAGCGCTGGTTGGCGCCGAACTTGGGTTATGAACCCGATTGATAGGTTGTGGGTTAAACAAATGTACGGCCTGCCGATATTTCTGCTGGTTCGCTCTGGGCTTAGCGTAGATTTTCTCAGGTCTTGATGCCTTGAAACGGATTAAGGAGAATGGCCTAGACACCATTGTGGTGATGCTCACCGCAGCTCGCGATGCCACCGTTGTGAAGGAATGCATTAAAAATGGGGCGTCAAATTACATTCTAAAACAGAACAATTATGAGAACATTCGCTCTATTCTTAACAATATATTTTATGAAGCGATCCGCAATAGAATAATACCTGCGTCGTAGTGTTTGCTGCATTATCAGCGATTTATGCTAGAAAGTTGTTTCTCCTCGCTATCTCGAAAAAGCCACTCCGCTCTAGATACCTTTTATTTAACCCAGATTTTCCATTAGGCTCGTAGCGAGGGTGCGCACGGTGCTGAAGAGGGGCGAGAAAAGAAGAAAAACAGTCGGAGGCGTAGTCACTCTACGGTGACAGACTGTTTTTCTTCTTTTCTCGCGCAGATTCAGTGC
>JANPPH010000096.1:0-3040 GCA_031428395.1 Gammaproteobacteria bacterium | reverse complement strand
CGAGTGGCTATGCTTTACAGCCCTCGGTTTCCGTGCCGGCAGATTCACAAAGCATCACGATTGGCAGCGATGGAACGGTGTCGGCCTCAGTACCTGGCTCTGCCACACCTGTTCAGGTAGGTTCGATCCAGTTAGCGGACTTCGTTAATCCAGCAGGCTTGCAGCCTATTGGTAAGAATTTATTCGTCGAGTCGGCGGCTAGCGGTTCACCGCAAGTCGGAACGCCTGGATCGACTGGTCTTGGCAACATTGAACAAGGCTTTTTGGAAAGTTCAAATGTCAACGTGGTTGAAGAGTTAGTAAACATGATCGAAACACAACGCGCCTACGAAATGAACTCAAAGGCAATTCAAACCGCCGACGGCATGTTGCGGTTTGTGACGAACAATTTATAAGGCACGGCATATTTTTTGCTTAGATAACGATAGGGTACCTCTATAAATTCGATCAAGCTGCGCTGGCAAGGCGAAAACGGCCGAAAAAGCGCATTTTACACGAATTAAATGAGAATTTTGTGGACGTTTTCAACGCCGCCAGCGCGGCTTTAGCGAATCTATAGAGATGCCCTATAGGCATTATGCATTGAGGTCATGGTTGATGAGAGCAAGTAATTATCTATTGACGTTGGGCATGATGGTATTGCTTGCCGGATGTTCGACATCGCCCAAGCGCGATTCTCTTGCCTATGCGCCCGCAAAACCACAGGACATGACCGCGCCTGTGTCACACAATGGCGCGATTTATCAAGAAGGGTTTGCTTTATCGCTGTTTGAGGATAAAAAGGCGCGGCGTGTCGGCGATGCATTAACTATCGTATTAGTAGAAAAAACGGCGGCGAGTAAAAAGGCCACCACGAATACGGCAAAAGCCGGCGACATCAAAGCCGGTATTCCAAGTTTGTTAGGCGCCCCCTTAACATTTAATGCGCCGGGTCGCGCAGGTTTGGATCTGGCGCTTGAAGCAGAGCTAAGTTCCGATCAGAAATTTAAAGGTCAAGGCGATAGCAGCTTGAGCAATAGTTTGAATGGTCGAATCACGGTGACAGTCGCTGAAGTGCTATCCAATGGATATCTTGTGGTGCGTGGTGAGAAACAACTCAATATTAATCAAGGCGACGAATACGTGCGTTTTTCCGGCATCGTGCGTCCTGCTGACGTTCGCTCGGATAACACGGTGGCTTCAACGCTTGTTGCCGACGCAAAGATTACTTATATAGGCGATGGCGTGGTAGCGGATGCCAATTCCATGGGCATTATCGGGCGCTTTTTCAATAAACTGTGGCCCTTTTAGATTTTAGTCTAGCGGCGTTAAGGAGTGTGCGTGAATATTGCGAAGCAATTTGGGCTGCAAATAGGCACGGCGCTATTGCTTGCTTTATGTGGCCTCAGCGCTCAGGCGGAAAGAATTAAAGATGTGGCCTCGATAGCGGGTGTGCGTGCCAACCAATTAGTGGGTTATGGTTTGGTGGTGGGGTTGGACGGTACGGGTGATCAAACGAGTCAAGCACCGTTCACTGTTCAAAGCATGAAAAGCATGCTGGCACAATTCGGTATCGATTTGCCGCCCGAAGTAAATCCTCAACTCAAAAATGTCGCCGCCGTTTCGATGCATGCCGAGCTTCCTCCATTCGGTAAACCCGGTCAAACTATTGATGTCACTATTTCCTCTATCGGCAATGCGAAAAGCTTGCGCGGCGGTAGTCTATTGATGGCATCGCTAAGAGGCGCTGACGGACGTATTTACGCTATCGCGCAGGGCAACTTAGTCGTTGGCGGCTTTGGTGCATCAGGCAACGACGGTTCAAAAGTCACCGTAAATATTCCTAGTGTGGGCCGTATTCCTAGTGGTGCGACAATCGAACGCGAAAGCCCCACAACGTTCGGCAGTCAAAACGAACTGGTTCTCAATCTGCACAATGCCGATTTCACCACGTCTAATCGCGTTGCTGAAGCCATCAATGTAGTGATGGGGAACGGTATTGCCTTGCCCATTGACGGTGCCTCGATACGTGTTGTTGCGCCCGTGGATCCTGCGCAGCGCGTATCGTTTGTATCAGTGTTAGAAAATTTGACTTTGGAGCCCGGTGCGGCAGCCGCCAAGGTCGTGATTAATTCGCGCACCGGAACAGTTGTAATAGGTAGCCATGTAAGAGTCATGCCTGCTGCCGTGTCGCATGGAAATTTAACGGTGACAATCAGCGAAAGACCTTCAGTTAGTCAAGCAGGCCCCTTGTCGGGCGGCAGTACCGTCGTCGTACCTGCTAGCCAAGTGCAGATTTCACAGGAAAAAAACCGCATGTTTTTGTTTGAGCCGGGAATTTCTTTAGGTGAGATTGTTCGTGCAGTTAATCAAGTCGGTGCTGCGCCTGGAGATCTCGTCGCCATTCTCGAGGCACTCAAACAAGTGGGTGCCTTGCGCGCTGAGCTTATTGTGATATGACGGCACCCATTGCTGCGACAGACGTCTACACCGACTTTCAAGGTCTTGCCCGCCTAAAAGCGGAGGCTAAACAGCAATCGCCCGAGGCCTTACGCAAAGTCGCTGAGCAATTCGAATCCATATTTTTAAACATGATGCTCAAGAGCATGCGCGAAGCAAATCTTGGTGAAGGCATCTTCGATAATGACCAAAGCAAGTTTTATAACGAAATGTTCGACCAACAAATTGCTGTCACGCTGGCCAAACGGCGTAGCGTGGGATTGGCCGATGTGTTGATGCGGCAACTTAGTCCGGACCCCGCGGCTAAAAGTGGTGTTCATCCATTGTTGCCAAGTGGACCCAACATACCCTCGTTGTTAAAGCCTTTGTCTATGCCTATTCTGCCGCAGGCGTTAACGCAGCCTACGCAGCCTACTTTCCGCCCAAGTTCGCCCCATGATTTTGTCAACACGGTGTTGCCCGTCGCGAAGAAGGCAGCCCAAACCCTGGGCGTGGAACCCAATGCGTTGATCGCACAAGCCGCGTTAGAGACCGGCTGGGGTCAGGCGGTGCCGCGTTATGCAGACGGCAGTTCGAGCCATAATTTATTTGGCATCAAAGC
>JANPPH010000095.1:0-4789 GCA_031428395.1 Gammaproteobacteria bacterium | reverse complement strand
TGTCGAAAGAAGCGCATTCTGACACAATTCTAGTACGTCATGCGAAACATGAGTCGATACCTTGTCTTGATATCCGTGAGTAGGATTGATAGCCGCCACGTTTAGATGGCTTTCCACACGGTACGTTACTTTCCATAGTTTTCGCCGCAATCTGTATTGAACGACAAAAAAGCATACCGTCTTGAATAACCGCACCAACTGCTAAGGAAAAGGGCGCATACCTAGTGTCAATTACTAGCCCCGTAAGGCTAGAGAATAGCGATGTCATCATCACCACTCGGGCGAATCGCCGGACTCCTCTCTACCAAATCAAATCATCCGATATTTAGTTTTTGCGCACTCGCTCCATCAGCTGTACCCAACCATCCAATCAAAAAAATCGCGCCGCTTCAATCTGAAAATAATCATCGTTACGCAAGGCGTATAACGGATCGGTGACGGCAACCGCAACGTAGCCGCGGGCTTCGATGCTGACTTTCCAATGTGCGCCGATGCGGCGGTTGGCTTCGAGACTGTAGAGGCGGGTATTGGTATCGCGATCAAAAATTCCGCCTAAGAGTAGCTCGGTGCTTTGTTCGTCGTTGAAGGCGAATCGGCTGCCGATCATGGCATCGTTTTGAAATGGCGTGGCTGCGGTGGCGCCGCGTTCATCGTAGAGGTATTCGCCGATCATGCCCACGTCAACACCGGATTCAGCGACATTGACGAAGGTGTATTCCAAGCCGCCTGTGGCTGCATTGTAGCTTTGGCCTTGCCCGCTGCGATGTATCGCTTCGAGTTTCCAAAGCCATGCGCCCAATGTCGCTTGCACATCAAAGCCGGTTTGCTTGATGAGATCGTAATGCGGCACCAGCACGGATTGACCGTTAGTCGCGTTGCCCTGGGTAAAACGCGGATCACGGCTCGTGCCGGTGAAGTACGACAGGCCCATGTCCCACGCGTCTAACGTTTTACGCCAACGGACTGCATAGTCGATGTGACGCTGTTGACGCGATGAAGTGTAAGTCGCCTGATTTCTATCTACTGGCAAGGCGAAACGTAGGCGGCCTTCCTCGCCCGCAAAGGTACGCTCGCGAAAACCCGGTAGCATGAAAAAATCCAATGTACCCCAAGCACGAATCAGCGCAAGATTGATCATCGGTTGGCCGAGTTTTTCTTCGCCATCGGGATTTTCCACCGCATCGGTTTGGTTGACTATATCTACGAGGTGTTGCGATTCGGTCACGCCCCAAAATATTTTGCGCACACCGATGCGCCATTCATAATCTTGCGCTGCCAACAACCACGTCAGCTCACGCACGTCTGCGTGGCTGCGCTCTTCATCATGTTGATCCACCCGCACGAACGGGACGAAGGTGAAGCTCTGCTTGCCATCGTCCCATTTTGCGTAATATTCCGGTTGCGCGGCGAGAGAAAAATAATTGGACTGTTGCTGTGACGCACCCTCTTCGGTAAAGGCGCGCAGCTCTAAGGCAACGTTGCCTGACCAATTGCCCGCCCAGGCGTTGGGAAGCAAACCAAAGGCTAGCGAAAAAAATCCAATGCGCTGCGACAAAATCATGATGTGAATATCTTCACCGCGCTCGCGCCAATGCTTCTTGGCTAAAATCTGCATCGTTTAAACCGGTTTTGAATTTGTAGTTCGTCCATGTAAGCAACGTGGATTTTTCAGTTTGATGGTTAACCACATGCATGCGAGCTGCGCGCCAGTGTTTGTTCAGATATTTTTCGTAGCCATCGAATACCAGCGTCTTGAGCAAGCTGTCTTTGCGGTCGTAGAAATCGATTTTTAACACGCGATATTCCGCTTGATCGATCCAAACCACTTGACGTTTGTAGCCTGAATTCTTACTCACTGGATAACGCTCAATGACAAAACTTAAGGCGCCCTTGTAGTCCTCGTCGCGCAGATATCGATAGGCGTACTTCGCCACTTCTTGCGAGCCGATATCTTCGAAGGCGAATTCGCTGCCCATGAACGCACCGGACTTATTGCTCGATGCGATGCGCTTGACGCGCTTGAGCGCAGGAAGATATAGCCATTGATCGTCGTCTTCCGTTCGATGGGAAAACGTCAGCATGGTAGTACCTTTGACATCGGCAGGTTCATCGAAGATCGACAGACCTTTGTCGCCATCGTTTGGCATCTCTAAATTTAGGATCCGAATAAAGCGGTGACTTTCATCGCCGTGCTTGTTCTTCAGCGTCATCTCCATGTTGGCAGTAAAATCACCAAAGCCTTCGTCGCGTCGATCTGCTTCCTGCGCGATGGCCAAGCCTTTTTGCTCAGGCGTTTCTGCCCAGACTTCAAGCGGAGACAGTAACAGGAGTGGCAGTACTATCATCGTCCGTAGCATGTTCACGTTTCTTTCCCTCCAATTTTATTAGTAACGGCGGTAGCAACAGATATTCCGCCAGTAGCGCGAAGGCAATGGTGATTGCGGCCAGCAATCCCATGCCAGAATTCAATTCGAATGCTGAGAATGTCAGCACCAAAAATCCCATCACCAAAATCAACGACATCACCCACACCGCCATGCCCACCGTGGAAAAGGCATAGCGCACCGCATCTTCTGCGCCTAAGCCAAGCGCGCGCCGCGCATGCAAGTATTTGGATAAAAAGTGGATGGTATCGTCCACCACGATACCAAAAGTCATGGTCGTTACCACCGACAAGGACAGTCCAATTTGTCCAACCAGCAGTCCCCATAAACCAAAGGCCATACCGATGGGAACCAGATTGGGAATCAAGCTAATAAGGCCAATCTTAAAACTGCGAATCGCCACCATGATGATCAGCGATGTCAGCACCAGCGCGACCAAATTACCGCCGATCATGCTCCGGATGTTGCGGTCACCGATATGAGCGAACATGATGCTTGGCCCCGTGCCCAGATTCAACATCGTTGCAGGCGCATGAGTACGCAACCACTCTTGGGCACGTTCTTCCAGCGAAAGGATTTGTTTGGTTGTGGTCTGGCCCAACGTCACACTCATACGACTGGCTGATTTGCTCACGTTGATCTGATCGTTCAAATCCAACCCAAAAGGCAGCGACATTTCATACAACAACAGGTACTGCGCGTTCAGCTCACGCTCTTCCGGCAAGCGGTACCAAGCTGGATCGTCGCCGTGCATGTTTTTGTTGAGGCGTTTGAAAATATCGGTGACGACATTGACGTGCATCACCTCCGGTTGGCTGCGAAACCATTGTGCGAATTGGTCGAGCGTCTTTAGATACTCCGGATTACTTACGCCGCCATTCTCACCAGCGCTCATTGAATAATCGATACGATTAACTCCGGTCAAATTCGCCACCATAAAATCAGTGGCGTTGCGGAAGTCGACGCTCTTGTCGAAATACTGCACGAAATCATCGTTTAATTCGTTGCGTGGAATAAACGCGATTAAGCCAACTGCTAGCGCCGTCATGCCCCATAACAGCGGGCGACGACGCCGAATGACGAATTCGCCAAAGCGCTCCATGCTGCCGTCCGCGTGGCTCGCCTTGGGCTTTACGCGCACTGGCAATATCGCCAGCAGTGCAGGCAGAAATGTCACTGAGTAAATCCAGGCGACCATAACTCCGATGGCCAAGACGTTACCAAGATCACGAAACGGTGGTACTTCACTGAAGTTCATCGTCAGAAAACCGATGATGGTGGTTATGCTGGTCAGAAAAATAGGGTGAAGATTGAGACGTAGGCTTTCGACAATCGCGCTGTGTTTATCCATCCCTCGGCGCATGAAATACAAAAAACTTAGCAACACATGAATTGAATCCGCGACAGCCACGGTTGTTATAATCGTTGGCGCGACGGACGTCGGTGCAGTAAGTTTAATGCCCAGCCAACCCATCAAACCCATCGCCGCGACTACGGAAAATATAATCCCCAATAGCGTCAACGCCATACCCGTCAGTGAGCGCAACGTGAACAGCGCGATCAAAATAATCACACCGTACATAATCGGAACTAAGGTCTGCATGTCCTTTTGAGAATACTCAGCGAAGGCATTGTTAAATGGAACCATGCCGGTGAGATGAATATCAATGTTCGGATACTGCTGCTTGGCCTTAGTGGCTAAACCTCGGGCGAATTCCATAACCTCAGGCACTTCCGATAGACTTTTTTCCGGCAGCACCACGGTGACGTTTACCCCTGTAACATGGGCACGCGGGGAGATCAGACGATTTAGTAGTAAAGGTTCGCCGATTGCGATGTGTTTGGTTTTTTCTAGATCGGCATCAGAAAGCGCGGAGGGGTCTTCTACCAGATCGCGTACCACCAAGCTATCACTGTCGGCGCTGGTATGTTGAAAATTGGTGATGGAATCAACGCGTCGCGAAAACGGTATTTGCCAGGATTCTTGGGTGAGCCACTGCACCGCCGCCAGCGTTTCGCGCGTGAACACCTTGCCGTCTTTGGGCACGATGACAAATTGCACATTGTCGTTCTTACTATAGGTGTTTTGCAGCGCGTCAAAAGCCTTAAGCTGGGGGTTCTCCTCGCTGAAAAACGTGCGGTAGCTAGCGGAGAATTCTAAGAAGCGCGCCCCGAATCCAAATATCGCCACCGCTGCGAGCGTGAACACTATGATCCACCAGCGGAAGCGGATCACCCCACGTGAAAATTCGTCCACCATAAAAACTACCTCCTTGACTACTGCTTAGGCTTAATGTTTTTGTTCGCGTCAACAGGCTTTGCGGAAGATGCGGGGCGCAGCGTCTCCAAATAATGTGTCAAACCCGCACCACACTCGTGAAGGAGTTGAATGTCGTTGTTGTTTT
>JANPPH010000094.1:0-3077 GCA_031428395.1 Gammaproteobacteria bacterium | reverse complement strand
CTCTGTACCAAGGATGTGCTCGGTGCGTTGATTACAGGTTGTGCCGACGGGCGCATCGGGAATTAGACGCGTGATAACCAGAATTTGTGGCGTAATATTGAGGCCTTGTTCCGAAATGTTTTTACGCATTTCATTTTCGAGAGCGCGCACTTGATCTAGGATATAGACAATCTGACCACCGCTGTCGGGAAGTCCCAATACGTTTGCCTGACCAAAATAGCCATGCGGCGAGAGTATAACCAAATTAAAAATCATTGGAATACGGCTTAGAAAGCGCTCTACCGTTGCAGGCTCTGGCGCCTCGAGCAAATCAGAGAGCATTGCGAGCGTTTCACGGATGCGCGCGAGCGTTTGGCCCCAACCCGGTTCAAAGCCCAGCATTTTTAGCTGACTGCCGACGTCTTCCCAAATTGAATTACTGGGTTGGCGATCCAAATAAGCCAGCGCTTGGCGCAAGTTAACACGCAGCTTATTGACCTCGGTGACCCGCTCATTAAGCATTAACTGACGACCTTGATATTGATGCACCGTCAAAAAATCAACTAGCTTTTGAGCGCCATGCTCTTCGTTAAATAACTTTCCAGATAGGTGTCGGTTGAGGAACTCAACGCCACGCCCAATCGAACGCGCTTCTTTCAATTTAGGAAATTCTCGATTAAAGGGCCCGATATCAAACTCCAACACCCATTTGCTTGGATCAAACGTGGCGAGATCTACCAGTTGTTCCTTGAAGCGCAAGTATTCTGATACGGAGATCGCTTCGATTTCGAGCGTCTCCGCATGAAGCCGAATATATTCCCAACGTGCAACATAACGGCGTATCCCAAGGTATACCCACGGTGCATTCAGCGCCGCTTCTTGAGTGAAGAAAATAGCGTTGGCGAGTGGCGATTCGACCAGCATTTCATTGCCCTTTTCTCGGCTAAACGATTCCAATTCATCCCACAATTCGGAGCGAAGCAGAAACGGCTTGTTGAGCGCCAAATAGCGACGCATTAGCATGTAGCTACACATACGGTGTTCAGCGATGAAAGTTGCAATGGCTTCGTTCATACTCGTGCGCTCGTTTTGGCTATTTCTGGCGTTAACAAAGGCTTAAGAAAATTGTAATGATCTAAGTCCTCCATGACAGCCCAAACTTGGGCTGTCATGCGGCCCATTTGCCGAGAAACGTGGCATAAATAGAGCGTATGTGAGTAACCGCACCCTTGTAACAACAGACCGTCGCGGCGAAATCTGTCGCACGCGCCTGGACTACATTAAGCGGCCAACCACGAGTAAGGCCCAATATTACCACTGCAGAAAATGCATCTCCGGCACCCACGGCGTCGACAAGCGTTATCCTCTTTGCGGGCTCGAACGTATTGCCATGCGGTGTCACAAAATAGGAACCTTTTTCACCTAAGGTTATGACGAGCAGATCCAGGCCAAATTGTTTGCGCACACTCACGGCAGCCTGCTCTAGTTGCGTTGGCGTCATTGCGCTGCGCCCGGAAATAGTCAAACACTCTTCTTCGTTAATTTTTGCCCAGCGCGCGGCATTTAGCGTGAGCGATAAGGAATCCGTGTCCCACCAGGGCGAACGCAAATTGAGGTCGACAAACACGGGCGCCTGACACCAGGCACGTAGGTCGCGCAATGCTGCCTGTGAGACTTGATTGCGTAGCGCCAGCGTGCCGTTGTAGAGAAGTGAAATCGGCGTACTTTTCAACTCTCGATAAATTTCCGTAGCATCAATAAAATCGTAAGCCTGATTGGCAAGGATGGTATAACTGGGTTGGCCACTCTGGAGCGACACATTCACGGTTCCCGTCGGATGCCTTGAATCTACTTGCAACCCAGAACAATCCATTTGCCATTCCTGCATGGCAGAGCGCACTTTCGCACCTAACTCATCTTTACCAATGCGCGTAACCAAAATGGGCTCAAGGCCAAAGCCGGTTAAATGAAATGCCACATTAAAAGGGGCCCCACCTAGAGCTAGAGTGCCATCGTCAAACTGATCAAATAAGACTTCGCCAAAAATAATTGGCCGACCAACTATTGCGTCTGCATCAATTTTTTTGGGTAGCCTTTGCTTGCTCATTGACTCAACCCTCCGTGTTAAGCTCTACCGCTCCAATTAACGGATTCTGCGAAAAAAATTAGGCACTCGATCTAAGTATAGTTGGAAACACGAGATGGTCTAACTCTAGGAAGCAGCAACCGGGATTTTTATGGCTTTATCTAAATCAATCGTCTTGTAAAAGCCTATTCTTGACTCTCTTTGCTCCATTGAGTAGATTGGCGGTGTTCTTTACGGAATTTCTATTGCACGGGGCAGTGGGAACAGCTAAGAATAATAAAAATGTTCCAAAGCGATTATGCGGCCTATTGGCCGCTTTTTTTTGGCTCCGAAAATGGAAACGCGATGACCGACCTTAATGAAAACTGGAGTCTTTGGGGTTTGTTCCTTAGTGCCTTCATTTCCTCAACGCTCTTACCCGGTGGCTCAGAGGCCATTCTTGCGTTGCTGGCTACCTCTTCTGTTCACGAGCGTTGGCTATTGTTTGCGATTGCCACAGGCGGTAATACCCTCGGCGGTATAAGTTCGTGGTTAATAGGGCGATTAATGGCCTCACGTTTTTCGGCGCAACGCATGCAACAAGGAAAATATGTGTCGGCGATAGAGCGCATCCGAAAATGGGGCAGCCCAATCTTGCTGTTTTCCTGGCTACCGATTGTTGGTGATCCGTTGTGCCTTGCAGCGGGTTGGCTAAAAATCAATTTTTTCTATTCGGCTCTTTTCATTGCCATTGGCAAAGCGGCACGCTACGCGGTGATTTTATGGATTGTGTAAGTGACGCTACCGCGCTGCCTTCACCCGCTGACGTTTGACAAGAGTAGTAGATGGGCTAGATTTTCAATAGCGTCAAGACGGTTGTTACATTACTCACGACAGGGAGCAAGTTATGATCACTGTGTCAGACATGTCCGAAGTTGCGGAGTGCACCATCGCACAATGTGCTTATAACGTCAGCAAAGCCTGCCATGCACGCGCGATAACCATAGGCGATGGCGTGCACCCGGGCTGCGAT
>JANPPH010000093.1:0-3879 GCA_031428395.1 Gammaproteobacteria bacterium | reverse complement strand
GTCCGTTGACGATGCCCAACTACCCAGCACTCGCTGAAAAGGGCATTTATGCGCTTGCCAACGGCGGCAAAGTGTTCGCAGGCCAGCGCGACGAAACGTTCTACATCGATCTCGGCGCAACGTTCGATACGCTTAATTTTCGGCGCACAAAACGTTGAGGTGGCGAATCCGTCTTGGCTATCAGGTGGCGTTGAACTGATGGAGGGCGTCGTCCTCCCGTATAACCGTTTGGCGATTATCGTCTTTGCTATTTTTGTCGTCGGTCTAGTGTGGGCCTTGCTCCAACGTACACATCTGGGATTGCAGGTGCGTGCGGTAACACAAAATCGTCCCATGGCTGCAGCAATGGGTATCTCAACGTCGCGCGTGGATATGTGGACATTTGGGTTGGGTTCAGGTGTTGCAGGTTTAGGCGGTGTGGCGCTGTCTCAAGTGGGTAATGTCGGCCCAGAGTTAGGGCAAGCGTATATAGTTGATTCTTTCATGGTTGTCGTTCTAGGCGGAGTCGGAAAGTTAGCGGGCACCATTGCGGGTGCTATGGGGTTGGGTATTGTAAATAAATTTCTAGAGCCAATAAGCGGTGCTGTTTTGGCGAAAATTGCCGTGCTGGTCTTCATTATTCTATTTATACAAAAACGACCGCAAGGAATTTTTGCGCTCAAAGGTCGCATGGCGGAAGGGTAAGACTATGTGTTCAGCATTAACTTCGCGGCTAGTGGGAATACATACGCGGCGAGCGTGGTGGTTTATTGCGGCGCTCGCCGCGCTGAGCATGGTCGTTGTGCCGTTGTTGAATACGTTAGTGGCGCCCGAATCGTCGCTACACGTTCCCAATTACATGATTTCATTATTGGGAAAATTTCTGTGCTTTGCGTTGGTCGCGCTCGCGATTGATCTGATTTGGGGTTACACAGGCATACTGAGTTTGGGGCATGGCATTTTCTTTGCCTTGGGAGGCTATGCAATGGGCATGTATCTCATGCGTAGCATGGAGGGTGAAGGTGTTTATCGCAGCAACTTGCCTGATTTCATGGTATTCCTCGATTGGAAGGAGCTGCCTTGGTATTGGCAAGGCTTTGATTATTTTGCCTTCGCCGCATTGATGGCGCTATTGGTGCCAGGCCTATTGGCTTATGTATTTGGTTTCCTCGCATTCCGTTCACGCATCAAAGGCGTGTATTTTTCGATTATTACTCAAGCACTCACTTACGCCGCGATGCTGCTTTTTTTTCGTAATGAAACGGGTTTCGGTGGCAATAACGGTTTGACCGATTTTAAACGCTTGCTTGGCTTCTCGCTGCAAGATCCGAATGTCAAGCTTACGTTATATATAGTCAGCGCCATCGCCCTTCTAGGTTGTTATCTGCTTTGCCGCTATATCGTTACGTCCAAACTTGGACGAGTTCTCACCGCCACGCGCGATGCCGAAAGCCGTGCTATGTTTTCCGGCTATAACACCCTGCATTACAAACTATTCGTTTGGACTTTGTCGGCAGTAATGTGTGGCCTTGCGGGCGCTTTGTATGTCCCGCAAGTTGGCATTATCAATCCCAAAGAAATGCACCCTGCCAATTCAATAGAAATGGCGATATGGGTCGCAGTGGGCGGACGCGGCACCTTAGTTGGCGCAATGGCGGGAGCGGGGGTAGTCAATGGCGCACGCAGTTGGTTCACTGTGGCATATCCTGATTTATGGCTTTACGTGTTAGGCGCGTTGTTTGTCATCGTTACGTTATTTTTACCGCAGGGTCTAATCGGGCTTTTTACTAAGCTCCGGAAAAAGGCAACGCCATGAATGCCGCGCGCGATCTGCACGAAATTCCCCTTTCACATGCGATCCCAAGCACCGTAACGGAAGCCGCGCATAAGCCGATTCTGTATATCGAGGACGTTACGGTTAGTTTCGATGGATTCAAAGCGCTAAACGGATTAACACTTTACATTGATGAAGGTGAGCTGCGTTGTATCATCGGCCCCAATGGCGCAGGTAAGACAACGATGATGGATGTCATTACTGGAAAAACTCGACCTGACACCGGCTTAGTGTATTTTGGTCAAACGGTCGATCTCACTGTGTTGAGCGAACCGCAGATCGCAACCATTGGCATCGGTAGAAAATTTCAAAAGCCAACAGTGTTTGAGAAACTCAGCGTATTTGAAAATCTTGAACTTGCTATGCATGGCAACAAGGGTGTGTGGCATAGCTTATTCGCGCGCCTAACAGGCGCGCAACGCGATCGTATCGACGAGGTTCTGGAAATTATCGGTTTGACGCAACGGCGTGTTGATTTGGCGGGTCTGTTATCGCATGGCCAGAAACAATGGCTCGAGATCGGCATGCTGCTGATGCAAAACCCTAGCCTATTGCTGATTGACGAGCCGGTGGCGGGCATGACCCACCAAGAAACGGAACGCACTGCTGAATTATTGAATTCGTTGGCAGGCCAACACTCGGTGGTAGTCGTTGAGCACGACATGGAATTTGTCCGCAGTATCGCGCGTAAGGTGACGGTGTTACACGAGGGCAGTGTGCTCACGGAAGGCCCCATGGATGTAGTGCAAAACGATCCTCGCGTCATTGAAGTTTATTTGGGGCAATGAGTAGCGCATGTTAACCATACAATCACTCAATCAACATTACGGCCAGAGCCATACCTTATGGGATCTCGATTGCCGCGTACCACAAGGTGCCTGCGTATGTTTGATGGGCCGCAATGGTGTAGGAAAAACGACTTTATTGAAAACCATTATGGGCTTACTGCCAATAACTTCTGGCAGCATGTTGTTTTCCGGTCAAGAGTTAAGCACTAAGCCTGCCGCCGCTCGCGCAGCCTTAGGTATTGGTTATGTTCCTCAAGGTCGGGAGATTTTTTCGCAGTTGACGGTGGAAGAAAATTTGCGCGTCGGACTCGCCGCGCGCAAAGATAAAAATCGCGACATACCCAGTAAAATATTTGATTTATTCCCCGTGCTGAAGCAAATGTTGCATCGCCGCGGTGGTGATTTATCCGGTGGGCAGCAACAACAACTCGCCATCGGTCGTGCATTGGCAATCAATCCAACGCTGCTCATTCTCGACGAGCCAACGGAAGGCATACAACCCAATGTCGTACGCGAAATCGGCGACATCATCATGCGCTTGAATAAAGAGCAAGGAATGACGGTATTACTCGTAGAACAAAAACTCGCTTTCGCCCGACGCGTTGCCCAACAGTTCTACATCCTGGACAAAGGCAGAAACGCGGCTTTTGGTTCGATGAGCGATTTGGATGAGCGCTTGGTTAGTCAGTATCTTACGGTTTAGATGCGCAGGCGTGACCCAGTGCGCGAGGCCAAGGATTGATGTCATTCGTAAAAATATACTATCATTGACATCACTATAAAAGGAGTGATGTCAAATGTCTGTTGTCACCGTTCGCAATCTGCCTGAAGAGACGCATCGAGCACTCAAACTGCGCGCTGCCCAACATGGCCGTAGTACTGAGGCTGAAATTCGGGAAATTCTGGAAGAGGCGGTACGCCCCAAGACGCGCGTTAAAATCGGCTCGGAGCTCGCCGCTTTTGGTGAGCGTTTTAGGGGAGTGGATCTTGATATCAGTCGCGATCAGACACCGACTGATCCGGCCGTGTTTGAATGATCCTAAAAAAGGCAGTTAGAATCTACTGCGGACGTTTAATATGCTGAATCTGAAAGATTTTTTCGTTAAATTTTGGCTCGGCAACTGCTCCTCGGCAACTGCTCCCGGCGCTGCCCTACCTCCCGCATCCATGCGGTCGTGCGTTGCCCTACCTTCGCGCATCCCTGCGCTCGTCACCGTAGGGGTGACTACGGCTTCGCCAAAATTTAACAAAAAAATATTCCATCTTCAACATCTTAAG
>JANPPH010000092.1:0-5839 GCA_031428395.1 Gammaproteobacteria bacterium | reverse complement strand
GTGCGACGACGCCGAGCAGGTCGTAGAGGCCGAGGATCTGCGGCCAGTCGGTGCCCTGGGCCCGTGGCGCCTCGGCGTGCACAGCGGCGATCGCGGCCTGCAGCTGGTAGGGACCCACCGGCCCGTCTGCGAGCGTTTGGCTGATCAGCGAGGTCCCCTCGTCGATGGCCCGCGTGTCCCATTGGGCGCGGTCTTGTTCGTCCGCCGGAGTTACCAGCAATGCCAACAAGTTTCCCAAAGTATCAACCGCGATATGCGTCTTACTGCCTTTGCGTCTATAATTTGATCACAGCAATTTAGGGTAGTGTGCTGCGACTCAATTCAGTTTAGAAGTGAATATTACCAAATCCTTATAACTTTGGTCGAAATCCGATTGGTTCTTTTATCGGGTCTAGAGAAAAATAACTTTAGACTGGATTGAACTATGCGCTGTTTGAAATAAAAATAACATAAATTTATCAAACTCTTATTGTAGAATTACATTTTTATACTATTGCGCTGGAAGTGAGATGTCAGCATGAAGCCAATAACACTAAATAAAGACGCTAAGATTTACGTGGCGGGGCACGCCGGTTTGGTCGGGAGCGCAATTGTCAGACGCCTGAAACAACTGGGTTATCACAACATTATTACGCGTAGTCGCAGCGAACTCGATTTGGTCAACCAAGCGGCAGTGCACGCGTTTATGCGGGAAATTAAGCCAGGCTATATTTTTCTTGCCGCCGCCAAAGTGGGCGGAATTGTTGCCAACAACACCTATCCGGCAGATTTTATTTATCAAAATTTACTCATAGAGAGTAATCTCATCCATGCCGCCTATGAATCTGGCGTTAAACGCATGCTGTTCTTAGGCTCAAGCTGCATCTATCCTAAAGAATGTCCGCAACCGATGCGCGAAGATCATTTGTTAACAGGCCCGTTGGAGGCAACCAATGAGCCCTATGCGCTGGCCAAAATTGCGGGTATTAAGTTGTGTGAAGCCTACAACCGTCAGTACGGCACAGAATATGTTGCGGCGATGCCCACCAATCTGTACGGCGAAAACGATAATTTCGATTTGCAAAACAGCCACGTGCTACCGGCGCTGCTACGCAAAATGCATGAAGCCAAAGAGCGCGGTGAGGATCGTGTCGTCGTGTGGGGTACCGGAACGCCGCGCCGCGAATTTTTGCATGTGGACGATCTGGCCGATGCCTGCTGTTTCCTCATGAGCCACCCGGAAAATGACGGTGTTTTCAATGTGGGTTCAGGCCAGGAAGTGACGATTAGGCAATTGGCTGAGCTTATTCGCGATGTAGTCGGATATACCGGAGATGTGCATTTCGATATCCATAAGCCCGATGGCACTCTCCGTAAGTTGCTAGATGTCACTCGATTGACTAACCTTGGTTGGCGGGCACAAATAAATTTGCGTGACGGCATTGCGCGCACCTACGAATGGTACCTGGGGAATTACCAAAAGGCGCGCTTGGTGGTGAGTTGACGGTATCCACTCACCCGGTTACAAGGGCTCGGTATTGAGGGTCGCCAGCACCGTATGCGTAGTGGATATTCTATTGGGGGGGATGTAAAACTAGGTAATGGACTGAATTTTGCCTAGTTATTCGTTAGGCGTTTAGCATAGAGAATCTGCAACTATTTGTCACAAAAGAATGTTAAATGTGTTTTGCGGCTATGACCGATAGGGAGCGTTGGTGTCGTGAAAGCTGTAATTTTGGCCGGCGGGCTGGGAACGCGCTTAAGTGAAGAGACAACCTTAAAACCAAAACCGATGGTGGAAATCGGTGGTTTGCCTATTTTGTGGCATATCATGAAAATCTACTCAGCATTTGGCATCTACGATTTCATAATCTGCTGTGGCTACAAGGGATATGTCATCAAGGAATATTTTGCCAACTATCTCTTGCACATGTCAGACGTTACCTTCGATATGCGCGCTAATAAAATGGATGTGCATCAAAATGGCACCGAGCCTTGGCGCGTCACCCTCGTCGATACAGGCCATACCAGCGGCACCGGTGGCCGTTTGCGTCGTATAAGTCAGTATCTTGATGAGGAAGATTTTTGCTTTACTTACGGTGACGGCGTCGCGGATATTAATATTCGTCGCCTGGTAAATTTTCATCGCGAGAATCGAGCGCTAGCGACAGTTACCACAGTACAGCCGCCACATCGTTTCGGTGCGCTGCAATTTGCCGACAATAAGGTTTCGCGCTTCAAGGAAAAGCCAATGGATGGAGGCTGGATTAGCGGCGGTTTTTTTGTTCTATCACCGACCGTTATCGACTATATTTCATCAGACGACGAAATGTGGGAGCACGGCCCCATGGAGAAGCTGGTAGAAGAAGGTCATGTCGCGGCCTATAAACATTCCGGGTTCTGGCACTCCATGGATACCCTCCGTGATAAGCAGCGTTTAGAAGAATTATGGAGCAACGGGAAAGCCCCTTGGAAAATATGGAGTGACTAAACCTACACCTTCGTTTGGTAAGAAGTAGGTGACTGTCTTGTCCAAGGCACATATTCTCAGCTGCAAGGAATGCGCATGAAAATATTAATTACCGGCAACATGGGGTATATCGGTCCTTCTGTTATCTATCGTCTACGCGCGTCTTACCCTAGCGCTACGCTAGTTGGTCTTGATACCGGATTTTTCGCGCATTGCTTAACCAATGCAGAAAAACTGCCTGAATCTCACCTCGATATGCAATATTTTGCCGATGTGCGGAAGATCTCTGCGCAAATGTTGGAGGGAATAGATGCCATCGTGCATTTGGCCGCCTTGTCGAATGATCCAATGGGAAACCGTTTTGAAACGTTGACATTAGAAATTAATCACCGCGCGACCATCGACCTTGCAACCCAAGCAAAACAGGCTGGCGTGTCGTCCTTTGTATTCGCCTCAAGTTGCAGTATCTATGGTTATGCTGAAGGTGGACCCCGCACCGAAAGCGCTGAACTCAATCCCTTAACTGCTTACGCACGCTCAAAAGTTGAAGCAGAGAAAAATCTTTCTGCATTAGCTGATGATCAATTCACCGTTACGTCATTACGCTTCGCTACTGCTTGCGGCATGAGTGAAAGATTGCGCCTCGATTTAGTATTAAACGATTTTGTTGCCAGCGCCATTGGCAGCCAGCGCATATGTGTGCTGAGTGATGGTAGCCCGTGGCGGCCGTTAATTAATATTAAGGATATGGCAAGGGCAATTGATTGGGCGGTGCAGCGTCCAGCTAGTCAAGGCGGAAAGTTTTTGGCAATCAACACAGGATCGAATGGCTGGAATTACCAAGTTAAGCAACTGGCGGAAGCCGTAGCACTTGCGCTGCCAGGTGTGACAGTAGAAATCAATGCTAATGCGCCACCGGATAAGCGCTCTTACCGCGTCAACTTCGACCTTTATAAAGAATTGGCGCCTGATTTTCAACCGAAGGTCGATCTCATGGCGACAATTGCCGAGCTGGCTGACGGTCTGCGTAGGATGCAATTTCGCAATGAAAATTTCCGCGAATCGCAGTTTATGCGTTTGAAGGTACTCACGCATTTGCAAGAACAACGTTTACTCAGCGAGCGTCTGGAGTGGTCGCGAGCCGCGTAGAGTAGCAAGGTTTTGATAGTAGTTTTTTTAGAAGTATTGGGAGGGGACTCTTTATGGATGAAGCTAAACGCCCATGCCGCTTTTGTAAAACGCCTTTAGCACATTCTTTTGCCGATTTAGGCATGTCTCCGTTAGCAAATTCGTATTTGTCGGCAGAAAAATTGTCGTGCATGGAGCCGTTCTATCCCTTGCATGCGTATGTCTGTACTGAATGTTATTTAGTCCAGCTAGAAGAATTCGAAAGCCCTCAACATATTTTTAGTGACTATGCCTATTTCTCGTCATACTCGGATAGTTGGCTACGTCACGCTAAAGCTTACGTCGATACCATGATGCGCCGTTATGACATCGACAATTCGTGGCTTGTCGTTGAAATCGCCAGTAACGATGGATATTTGTTGCAATACTTTACGGAAAAATCCATCTCTGTTCTTGGCATTGAACCGGCTGAAAATGTTGCCAAGGTTGCCCAAGAGAAGGGCATACCCAGTATTACGAAATTTTTTGGAACAAAAACGGCGCAGGAATTAGTTGCATCAGGAAAAGAAGCAGATTTGTTAATTGCTAACAACGTTCTGGCACATGTGCCGGATTTAAACGATTTTGTCGCTGGATTAAGGATATTACTCAAGCCAAATGGTCTTGTGACGCTCGAATTCCCTCACCTGATGAAGCTCATGGAACAAAATCAATTTGATACGATTTATCATGAGCACTTTTCCTATTTTTCTTTCATCACCGTTGAGAAGGTTTTGAAGTCGCATGGTTTAGTGCCGTTTGATATTGAAGAATTACCCACCCATGGGGGCTCATTGCGTCTCTACGCCAAACATGAAATGGACGCCACTAAGCCCGTCACGCAGCATGTACATGGTTTACGTGAAACCGAGCGCCTTGCTGGGCTAACTTGTCTTGATACTTTTGCAGAATTCGACGAGCAAGTGCGTCAAACCAAACGCAAATTACTGGCATTCCTTATCGAAGCCAAGCGTGAAGGTCACTCAATCGTGGCTTATGGCGCACCGGCGAAGGGCAACACCTTACTCAACTATTGCGGAATCAGATCCGACTTTCTCGATTACACAGTAGATGCGAGCCCGCATAAACAAAATTGTTTTTTACCCGGAACGCATTTGCCAATCCACGCGCCGGAAAAAATCAGTCAAACCAAACCTGACTATATACTAATTTTGCCCTGGAACTTGCGTGAGGAGATCATGGACAAAATGTCGCACATCCGGCAATGGGGTGGCCGTTTTGTGGTGCCAATCCCTGAGCTGCAGATTTATCCGTGAAATTCACGCAAACAAGTTTAGTGGGCGCCTACATTGTTGAACTCGAACCGGTGCCAGACGAACGCGGTGTATTTGCGCGTACTTGGTGTGAACGTGAATTCTTTTCACACGGCTTACGCACAGCATTAAAACAGTGCAACTTATCTTTTAGCCCAAAGCAGGGAACCTTGCGTGGGATGCACTATCAGGCACCGCCCCACACAGAGGCAAAGCTGATTCGTTGTACGCAAGGGGCAATATATGATGTGATTATCGATCTGCGACCCGAGTCTGCGACTTTCAAGCAATGGATCGCGATTGAACTTAGCGCGGCCAATCGAGTTATGTTATTTATCCCTGAAGGATTCGCCCACGGTTTTCAAACACTCGTCGATAATACCGAGGTCTTTTACCAAATGACGGAATTCTATGTTGCGGCGGCAGCGAGGGGCGTACGTTGGAACGACCCGTGTTTTAACATTGAATGGCCCGCGGTGACTGAGCGAATTATTTCAAGCCGTGACGGTAGTTTTCCAGACTTTACCAATTAGGGGTTGCAATTTGTGGCCATTGAAGCGAAGTTTTATGAGCCTGCGTCTGAGCCGCTGATTTGTGGTGAAAAAATGTATGAAATGGTGGCTGCACTGTATCCAATTTGCCGCAGTATTACGGGCGAAGGGCTCAGAGCGACTCTCAACAAAATTGGCGACTATATACCCTTACACCTCAGCGAAGTGGCGACGGGAACCGAAGTATTTGACTGGGAAATTCCAAAGGAATGGAATATTCGTGATGCCTTTGTAAAGAATCCGCGCGGGGAAAAAATTATCGATTTTAAGAAGAGCAATTTGCACGTCCTGAACTATAGTATTCCGATTCATGAAAAAATGTCGCTCGAAGCCCGCCGCCCGAAAGACACAAAACCAGACGTTTGGCGCGCGTCGGTGGAGGCGAAGATGTCATCGGC
>JANPPH010000091.1:0-6862 GCA_031428395.1 Gammaproteobacteria bacterium | reverse complement strand
GTCGGAGGCGTAGTCACTCTACGGTGACAGACTGTTTTTCTTCTTTTCTCGCGCAGATTCAGTGCGTTGTGTGGCCGCAGTAGAGTGCTAATGGAAAATCTGGGTTAACACAAGCTCAAAAAAGCGCCTTTACTATTAGGTAAACTGCCGCTTTTTTGGGCTTGCCAGCACGCATTGATTAAGGGCGCCATGTTACTACCTTCTGCCATTTCGGCGCAGCTTATGCGGCGGAAAGATGCGATTTTTTGCGCGTAAATGCCATGCCATCGTCATGCGCTTCAACTAATATGGTATCGCCCGGACCAAAATGCCCAGCCAAAATCTCATGCGCCAACGGATTTTCGATATCGTGCTGAATCGCGCGCTTTAACGGGCGTGCGCCGTAAACTGGGTCGTAACCCGCTTCGGTTAGTCTATCCAACGCGGATTCGCTCAGTTCGATATCCATGTCGCGTTCTTGTAAACGACGCCGCAAATAGCTGAACTGAATTTGGGTAATCGCATGAATTTGGGTGCGGCTCAAGGGATGGAAAACGACTACATCATCGACGCGATTGATAAATTCGGGTCGAAAATGCTGGCCCACCACGGTCATTACCGCTGCCTTCATGGCCGCGTAATTTTCTTCTCCAGCCATTTCCTGAATAATCTGACTTCCTAAGTTCGAGGTCATGACAATAACAGTGTTGCGGAAATCCACGGTGCGGCCATGGCCGTCGGTCAATCGGCCATCGTCCAATACCTGCAACAAAACGTTGAAGACGTCTGGGTGCGCTTTTTCAATCTCATCCAACAAGATAACCGCGTACGGTCGGCGCCGAATGGCCTCGGTCAAGTAGCCGCCTTCTTCGTAACCGACATAGCCTGGCGGTGCACCAATTAGACGTGCCACCGAATGTTTCTCCATGAATTCCGACATGTCGATACGGACCATGGCTTCATCGGTATCGAACAGAAATGAAGCTAAGGTTTTGGTCAGCTCCGTTTTGCCAACGCCTGTGGGTCCTAAAAATAGGAATGAACCGTTGGGGCGATTGGGGTCGGAAAGGCCCGCGCGGGAACGACGTATCGCATTGGATACTGCGCCCACCGCCTCATCTTGACCAATTACGCGGTGGCGCAATTCGTCCTCCATGCGCAATAATTTCTCGCGCTCACCTTCGAGCATTTTGTTGACGGGGATACCCGTCCATTTTGACACCACTTCTGCAATTTCCTCGTCGGTGACGCGATTGCGTAGGAGTCGGGTTTCTTGCACGTCGATTTGACTGGCTGCCTCCATCTGTTTTTGCAGTTCGGGAATGCGGCCGTATTGCAGTTCCGACATGCGTGCTAAATCGCCCGCGCGACGAGCCGTTTCCAATTCGATACGCGCACGATCCAGCCCTTCTTTTATATGCTGGGAACCCTGTAGCGCCGCTTTTTCCGCTTTCCAGATTTCATCGAGGTCAGCATATTCGCGTTCCATTTTGCCGATTTCCGTTTGCAAATCGTTTAGGCGCCGTCGCGATCCCTCGTCGGTTTCTTTCTTTAATGCCTCACGTTCGATTTTTAACTGAATGAGTCGGCGGTCGATGCGATCCATTTCCTCTGGTTTCGAGTCGATTTCCATACGAATACGACTGCCCGCTTCATCAATAAGGTCGATAGCCTTATCAGGCAAATTACGATCTGTGATATAGCGATGGGAGAGCATAGCGGCCGCCACGATGGCTGGATCGGTGATTTCGACGCCATGATGGACTTCATATTTTTCTTTTAAGCCGCGCAAGATCGCAATGGTGTCTTCCACCGAGGGTTCGTTTACCAATATTTTTTGAAAACGCCGTTCTAAGGCCGCGTCTTTTTCAATGTGTTGCCGGTATTCATCGAGTGTTGTGGCACCGACGCAATGCAGCTCGCCCCGCGCTAGCGCAGGTTTCAGCATATTGCCGGCATCCATCGCACCTTCAGCTTTTCCTGCGCCGACCATAGTATGCAATTCGTCTATGAATAATATGACCTGTCCCTCTTGCTTGGAAAGGTCGTTAAGTACCGCTTTGAGGCGTTCTTCGAATTCGCCACGGAATTTTGCCCCAGCAATCAACGCGCCTAAATCAAGCGACAATAAACGTCGGCCTTTTAAGCCTTCGGGTACTTCGCCATTAACGATACGCTGCGCTAAACCCTCGACGATCGCAGTTTTACCCACGCCGGGCTCGCCGATTAAGACGGGATTATTCTTAGTACGGCGTTGTAGCACTTGAATCGTGCGGCGAATTTCATCGTCGCGACCAATCACTGGATCAAGCTTGCCTTGCTCGGCGCGCTCGGTTAAATCAATGGTGTATTTTTCTAAAGCCTGGCGTTGTTCTTCTGCATTGGGATCATTGATCTTGTCCCCGCCGCGCATGTTCGAAATTGCTTGTTCAAGTGTGCCTTTGGCGGCGCCATTTTTACGTAACAAATCGCCAATCTGGGCGCGATCGTCAAGTGCTGCCAGAACGAATAATTCGCTGGAAATAAATTGATCTTTGCGTTGTTGTGCGAGTTTGTCCGTGACGTTGAGCAAGCGCCCCAAATCATTGGAAATATGCACTTCTCCGGCGGAGCCTTCCACCTTCGGCAGGCGATCAAGTGCATCGCCCAATTGTGAGCGTAAGGCATTGACGTTGACGCCCGTTTGCGACAACAAATGCCGCACCGTACCGCCTTGCTGATCAAGTAACGCCGTCATGAGGTGTAGAGCTTCAATAAACTGATGATCACGTCCGACTGCTAAGCTTTGAGCATCGGCTAAGGCCATCTGAAATTTCGTCGTTAATTTATCCATCCGCATTTTTATACCTCCGATAGGGACAAAATAGGGGTCGCACTATCCGATTTCCAACTGTAAATAGCAGGATAAATTATTTACCGTTCCCGCACCATGGATTTTGCGATGGAGAGTTGATGTGGGTACCCAGGTAGCAAAAATTTAGTGCAATATGGAATCTTCCAAAGATTTCAACATTAGTAAAGCGGGGCATTGCCCCACATGGCACTCATCACGTCATTCCCGCCTGCGCGGGAATGACGAAAAATCTGGACGATTGTCTCGCGCCTTAAGTAAGTGCCATTTGGGTAATGACCCAGTTATTTTCTCGTCTTAGCGAGAAGCTAGTGCTTAAGTTTAGCTGGCGATGCGAATGCGCTTGGGTTGGGCTTGGGCGCGTTTAGGTATGACAATTTGCAATACCCCATTGCGACCCTGCGCGGAAATGCCCTCGGCATCCGCTGTGTCGGGCATCATAAAGCGTCGATAGAAAGTACCATACAAACGCTCTGAGCGGCGTAAATCATCGCCCTGGGCTTCTGGCTTGCGCTCACCCTTGATGGTTAACATGCCGTTCTCCATGCTCACCTCAATGTCTTTGGCATCAACTCCGGGAATATCGGCGAACATGACGAATCGGTTACTTTCCTCCGTTATATCAACCGGCGGTGCCCAATCACAGGTGGCGGAACTAAGACGATCATTGTCACTCTGACGTGCTTCGAACAAGCGGTTCATCTCGCGTTGGATCTGATTTAAAATTGTGAGGGGTTGATATGATGTCAGTGCCATAGCTAAAACCTCCATAGTAGTAAGTAAGCCGCTATAGTTTGCAGAACCAAAGACACTGCGGTTATTTTAAACATAGGGCTAAATCGCTGTCGGATCAATGGAGCCATAAACTGTTTTTGTTTTTTTGTACAAGCGCTGTCATTGAAAACCAGTTGCTATCATGAGTTTCAGGAATAACGATAAGTTTTATAGAGGAGATTTGATCATGCGTCGATGGTTTGCAGCGGTCGTAGTGGCGATAGCATTTGTCGCGTTGTTTCCGCTTTCTGCGTGGAGTGTTTTGCCAGCAGCGCTGGATGGCCAACCGTTACCCAGTCTGGCGCCGATGTTGGATAGAGTGATTCCTGGTGTAGTGAACATTTCGACACGCACACGCATTCAGGTGCAAGAAAACCCTTTACTAAGCGATCCATTTTTCCGGCGTTTTTTTGATTTACCCAATATGCCGCGCCAACGTGAATCGCAAAGTTTGGGTTCGGGCGTGGTGGTCGATGCAGCCAAAGGCTACATATTAACTAATCACCATGTCATCAATAAGGCGGACGAGGTGACAGTCACTTTTCGCGACGGGCGTAGTTTTGTTGCGAAATTGGTTGGCACGGATCCCGACACTGACGTTGCGGTGATTCAAATTCAAGCAGATAAACTCACGGCAGTGACGTTGGGGGATTCGAGCAAGCTGCGGGTCGGTGACTTTGTCGTCGCGATTGGCAATCCCTTTGGACTCGGCCAGACTGTGACGTCGGGGATCGTGAGTGCGCTCGGTCGTTCTGGTTTAGGTATAGAAGGTTACGAAGATTTTATTCAAACGGATGCGTCCATTAATCCTGGTAATTCTGGTGGTGCCTTGGTCAATTTGCGCGGCGAACTCATCGGCGTTAACACTGCGATAGTCGGCCCTAACGGCGGCAATGTCGGCATCGGTTTTGCGATTCCCGTTAATATGACCCAAGATATTATGACGCAACTTATTCAGTTTGGCGAAGTGCGGCGTGGACGGTTAGGTGTTGCAATGCAAGACCTGACCCCTGAGTTAGCCAAGGCACTAAATATTAAGACCTTAAAGGGTGCGATCGTGGCCCAAGTTGTGCCAGGATCGCCCGCCGACAAGGCTGGGTTGCATGTGGGGGATGTGGTTGTATCGATGGACGGGCGCCCGGTAATAAGCGCTGGCGAAGTACGCAATATTATTGGCCTAATGAGAATTGGCGATAAAGTGACGATGGAAGTAACGCGTGATGGGCAACGTCGAAGCGTTAAAGTAGCTATTGCGCCGCCAGAACAAGCCAAAGAACCAGCCATAGAAATTAGTCGGCGTTTGGGTGGGGCTGTGCTGGGTCCGCTTGAGGAAAACCATCCCCTATACGGTAAAGTGGAGGGCGTATTGGTATTGAACGTTGAGCCAAATAGTCCTGCTTGGAATGCAGGTTTACGACGGGGCGATCTGATAGTATCCGCCAACCGTCAGCCGGTGAAAAATGTTTCCGACTTGCGCAATGCAGCAAAACAAACCGACGATCGGTTGTTATTAAATATACGTCGCGGAGGCGGCGCGTTATTTCTGCTAATCCAGTAGCGCGGTGATCTATGCCGCACCTTAACGCGAGCCACTGTCAGTGGCTCGCGTACCGTATCCAGAATTTTTCCTCGCTAAAAGGTACGTGACAAATTTGAGTAAACGAAACATCGCCTCGATAGTTGGCTAAAAGCAAATTCCTTTGCTAGTGTTAATGTGAATCAACACATCAGGGAGTCGGGAGACATCCGTAAAGCAAAGGGTACGCATCTGTGCGCGCAGACGATGAGGACGCGCCGCTTACCCTAATAGCTTTTTGAAACAGCGGATTTTTGGGGCTATGCAACACGCAATTCTTAATTACCTCGCTTGCTGCTTCGGCAAGAGCGCGGCGTCAATGTTATTGGCGTGCGGTCTGTTTGTTTGCATGCCGAACGTTGAGGCAGCGGCGATCGGCGAACTCTCGACGTCAGGGCGTATTGGGTACGCATTGGCGGCGCCGATATTGTTCGTCGATGACCCAGACGGCCAGACGCAAACGACGTACATGCTACAACCGTTCAATCTCGTCTACACTGACCGATTAGTGAGCACCGCGCGATTCTGGTCGGAAGTTTATTATCAAGAAGGCACTCTAGATCCCACCTCTAAAGAAATTGGTCAAGCTATCAAGCGTGTTGGCGCGCGCTTATCCATACAAAGTCACCTTAATCTTGCGCTGCCAGGAAAGCCTTGGTTCGGTGTAGGCTTGCAGGTTGAGAAAGAAAATTATTCTCTGCGTCACACCGTTGATGAAGATGGCTTCTTGTTGCAAACCTACCCTGATCGAGAAACGTTGGCGGTGAGTGTGCTCGTCGATGCTGCCACTGAATGGCGCCTATCCCGACGTTGGGATTTGAGCGGCAAAGCAGCGTATGCAATACCCGTAAATAATGGAATCGCGGAACTCGCTTTCGCTGCTGTGTTTTTATTCAGCTTCTGAATAGTTGGGTGCAAAATGCGATGGATCAAAATTTATGCCCTAGGTCTACTCCTCGTCCTCTTAGCAGGATGCGGCGGTGGCTTTAGTGAACTTCCAGCCAGTCGCCCCGCAGGAACGGTCAACGGTTATGTGATTGATGGCCCCATTTCGGGTGCGCAAGTCACGATCTATGAATTTGCCGAAGGCCACAAAGGCCGCGCGCTGGGTTCTGCGACGACAGCGTCCGATGGAACCTTCTCAATTAATTTGCACACGCGCGATCAACCCATTTACATCGAAGCGCAGGGTGGCAGTTATGTAGAGGAAGCGAGCGCCAAAACCGTCTCTTTAAATCCCACGGAACGTTTAACCGCATTGATGCACTATCAAAGCGGAAAATCGATGAACGTTGTCATTACAACTTATAGTCACTTGGCAACGGGTTTGGCCGAGTACAACATTGGACAGGGAGTGGACGTTACAACAGCATTGATCTCCGCAACACAAAGCATTTCCGAAATGATTGGCTTAAATGTCGCATCAGTGGTGCCATACAGCATCACCCGTTTGTCGAACACTCTCATCAGTCCCCAATTTAGCGATAATTATGCGTATGGTTTTATGCTCGCCGCAATATCAAGCTGGACCGCCTGGGCCAGTAAACAGAGCGGTACGCCAGTGCATGAAACCCTCACATCCATTGCGCTCGCTCAGCTTATGTACCGTGATATCGCTGCAGACGGTTTGCTCGACGGCTTTGGCTATGATGAAAGTGGTGCGGGGGTGGTTGAACTACGCG
>JANPPH010000090.1:0-17733 GCA_031428395.1 Gammaproteobacteria bacterium | reverse complement strand
GGTTGGTACAAGATTGCCCGTTTAATTTTAACCCAGATTTTCCATTAGCCTCGTAGCGAGGGCGCGCAAAGGTGCTGAAGATGGGCGAGAAAAGATGAAAAACAGTCGGAGGCGTAGTCACTCTACGGTGACAGACTGTTTTTCATCTTTTCTCGCGCAGATTCAGTGCGTTGTGCGGCCGCAGTAGAGTGCTAACACCCAGGGGTTTCTCGTCCAGGGATCTCCACCACAGAAAGCACACGTCAACTTGACCAAAACTACTAAGGAACCTTCGCCCCCTCAAACAAATCCACCACCCCCGTTTGCTTATCCGGCGCATCCGCTTGCGGTGAATTGCGGTCCATCCATTCCTGGCCACGCTTTTTCAGCCATTCTTCCTCTTCTTTAGGCAAGGGCCCACGGGTTAGACGGTTTTCCCATTCCCAAAGCGCTGAACGAGCTTTGCGAACATAAGGATCGTTCGCTTTTGCCAAATGGATATAGGTCCGCATGGCACCGAGTGCGCCTTGGTAGTCGCCGCCTTTTTCTAATACGATAGCAAGTCCCCAGTAGGCATTACCGAGGTAAGGATTCAATTCGATGGCGGTGTTAAAAAAATCGCCAGCAGCTTTGTTTCTCTCTAAACCTAAGAGCGCGTAACCCATATTTACGTGAGCCTCTGGCATACGCGGGGAGAGCTCTAAGACACGATGCAGAGCAGTAATGGCGTAGTCATATTGTTTGGCATGAAGCATTGCGACAGCTTGTTCAAAACGCTGAGTAATTTGCTCCAAACGCAGTTGCTTGGAATGGCCTTTTGGATCTTGTTTCGGGTCGATTTTGGCGACTTGATTGGGCTTTGACGTAGCTTTGAAGTCGAATTCATCGCGCTGTATAAAGCCGGCCATCAAGGCAACCATGACAATCATTAGCATGAGCGATACTAACTCGGTAGCGCGCGATGAATCGGGCAGGTATAGTGTGTTACTCATACAACGCCTTTGTGAGCGGCATCGCTGTAGAAGGGCGTGCCGAAGTAAGTGAAGAAGGCAAAGATGAAAAGACCGATGATCACGATCGCGCCGATGCGGATGGGCATACGGTAAGTGAGGCGTGCGTGAATGGAGGCGCCGAGTATCAACCAATTCAAAAACGCGGACGTCTCAAGCGCGTCCCACTGCCAGTAGCGACCCCAGGCATCCTGCGCCCACACCGCACCTGCAATGAGCATAAAACTGTCAAACACCAACGCCAACAACATAAAACGCCAGGCAAAAAAATCGAGCACGGTGTCGTTAGGCATTTCACGGAACCATGCCGCAAACCGCGGCACACCGCGCATCAGTAATACACCGGAAAGCCCCGCGGCCATTAAACTCAAGCCGAAAAATACTTTACCGAATCCAACGTGCGCCCACTTCCAATTATTGAAATAGGTGGGGGGATAGGGAACAGCGACAGCTTCGAGCGTTAACACCCAAATACCAAGCACCCACAAGGCAGGGAAAATCACCACTGCAGCGGGACGGATAACAGGAAAGCGCCAATAGACGATGGCGAAGATGAGACCCAGGCTAAAAAGTTGGCTAATGAGCAATTCAAACAGGTTCACAAAGGGGCCGTGGCCAATGCGCACCCAACGCTCCGCGAGTGACATTGCCAATAGCGCCACCGCGGTAACAATCAAGCCTAGAACATATTTTTCGTAGGAACGGCTGACTATGGCACCGGCGGGCATAGCGCTGCCAAAAACAATTGCACGCACAACGACGAGCGTCGCAATAGCGTAGGCGCCTAAACCAGCCCAAAGCCAAGGTAATTCGGTAGCAGTAGAATCAATCATATTCTGTCTCAATCTGTGTTGCTAGGCGCGAAATCAGCCTACGGAAGTTATCTTAAAAACCTAATCGTTAGAAAACGAGAATGCGACCGCCTAGTTTATCCTAACTACGTCCGGCTAAATTCCCTACTTGGGCTTGCAGCGATTCCGATGCCGCCCGTAAAGCCAGCTTTTGCCAGAAGTGTGCGAACAATCCAAACACGCCTATTACGGAAACCCAAAACAAGGCCTGCAGTGTCGGATCATAAAAGATCCGATAACCCATCCATGTGCTTAAACGTTCGTAACGCAGCTTGCCGCCTGCTAACTCGACTGTTTCACCCGCACGTAATTCAACACGCTTACCGCCGGTGTTAACCACCAACACCCCAGTCGCTTGCTTGGCATTTAAAACCCATGCCGCGTCTTGACGCAAACCCGTGTCGAGCCGTAACCAAAACTTAATTTCCTTGCCGCCGGGAGGCGTCCAATGGTTGTCTTGCTTGTACTCATAGAGCGGGTAAGACGGCATGTGCACGGCACCCGTAACGGGCGCACCTGCAACCGGCTCCCAAGTGAGTACTGGGGCAAAACCTTTATTGAACGAGGTGTAGAAACGATAATTTTCCAGAACCAGCGGGCGATCATCGCCGATTTCGCGCGTTTCCCATTGCCCCTCTGCATTGGGCACATGGACATGATTATGCGTAAGGCCACGCACCATTCGAGCGGAATACTCCACGGTATAAGGGCCTTGCACAAAGGCGACCTTGTCTAGATCACCATTGTGCCATAGGCCTTTTTTTACACCGAGAATATCACTACTCGCGAAGGGGCTGTCTTGGAGTAGCTCAACGTGAGCGTCCAAAAAGGTCATGCGGCCGATTGCAGCAAGTATCACGATACCCAACAAACCCAGATGAAATACCAGCAGGCCAGGGCGCCGGTTTATGCGCGGGTTGACGATAATCGCCGTTAGCAGGTTAAACGACAGTAGAGCGAGTGGTGCAACTAATACCCAGACCGACACATCATCAGGATTACCGTAACTAAGCCCCGCGCCGACAGCGAGAAAACCCATGCCAAGCAGCGCAAGTTTTACCGAACCCAAAAATTGAATTACCCCACTCATGGCGGGTTAACGCAAGACTCCGAACCAGAGCCGAAATCAAGCATCCATTCACGACCTGTTTTGCCGTTTCCGGGAGCACCGGCTGAGCCACAATTGGCCGCCATCCATTCGCCACTGCGAGCGAAGCTGTTCACTTTGAGGACCGCGCCATTGTAGTAAGGGTATTTGTAATATCTGCTGGTCGTGTTACGCCGCACTTGTGTACCGGACGGCAAGCCTGCCTCTAGACCGACATCATTTAGATTCGCAAGAAACACTTTATTTTTCCAGCCGTGTGGGACGGCAATATGGCAATAGGTGCAACGCAATGGCGCGGCGTTATTGGAGGGATCGCCCAAAAACTGCGCGTGCGCAACGTGCAAATTCACTTCCGTGGCGCTGCCCAAACAAGAACCCGGACTACTGAGGTTCACGCGTTTGAAACCACTTTCAAGGGTGTTTGTCCGCGCATCACTACCCGCCGGCACTATCCGCGCATACTGATTGTATTCATGACACTTAAAGCAGATGTGGTCTTGCTGATTGGAACCTGTTTGATCGCTCCATCCGCCTTTAAGCAAGAAATTGTTGCTAGAGCCATGCGGGCCCCATACGTTGCCATTTTCGCCACCATCAGGCACTGCGGTGCCGGGTGCAGTGTTATTGCCGTGGCAATCGGTGCAATACATAGTTTGCAAACCTACGGCTGCATTAAAAGGTTCAATCCAAATATTAGGACTGCTCACACCACGCACGCTCACCGGACGACCTGTGTTATTCATCACCGGATGCCATGAGCGATGATTATTCGCCCTAAAATCAACGGTGTAATTCTGGCCGGGCGGCAGGCCGCGGAACGCGCCGCTGGGCGTAGGCGAGGTGCCTTCGCCTTTATGGTCTTCGGGCGATTGAAACTCCATACCCTGATTCGTGTAATGAGTCATAATTTCAGCACCGTGCATCGTCACACCTTCAATGCCAGGTGGCGTACCGCCTGAGAATGAGCCTAGCTCAGGAGGAGTGTCATAGGTGTAGTTGGAGTGACACTTCATACAAATTTGGTATTCACGAGTGATGTAAGGTGCACTGACATCAGTACTTGCGCCTGTACCCGAATCGCCGCGCTTAATATCGAACACGGTCGGCTTGCTCATAAACTCTGTCGATTCCCAGGCAGTGGGCTCCACACCGAATGAACCGCGCAATACCCCGGAGGCGATATTGGTGTGATGACCCTCGGGGTTGTTCAGGATTTGCGCTGCAGTGTGGTTATGCGTGCCTTCGGCGTCAGGTATTGTATTATCCGACCAGAATAAGCGGTTTTTAGACACGCGATGCGGATTATGGCAATCGGTACACTCGACGTGACGGTTAGTCAAACTGCCCTGCTCGCCGAAGCGATTGGCCCTACTCGCCTTACCCATATTAGCGGGCGATTCAACAAAATCTTTGCCACCCTGCGGCGTATCGCTAGTGCCAATGCCGTGCACTTCCCGCCCAGCCGCCTGGTCACTGCTCGCAATGGGCATATGACGATTACCGAGCGTAGTAAAGTCGGTTTTGATGTCTGGCACTTCAAATCCTGGGCGCATCTCTTGGCCTTGCAACGTCGCGCCGTCGGGCGAATGGCAGGCGTAACAGGTTTCTTCTATCGCTGGCTGACCGCCCTGCTTAAATTTTCCACCGCTTGCAGTGATGGTGGAGGGGCCATCGACGCCTTCACGAAGAATGCGGCGCGAACCCTGAACAGTATGCGGATCATGACAATTTAGGCATGCCGCTTGCCACACTTGCGTATTCTTAGGAAATTCACGCAATTCCGCTGCGCCATCGGCATATTGCTCATTCCCAACGCTGGGGTTGGCGTGCGCAGAACCTACCCAACCCGCTTTGTTATGACAACCCAAACAAATAATGTCATTTTTGGCGTCAAACTGACCATCTTTGGGCACCGCTTGCTGGAAGCGATTGACCCGAAGAAACTTTATATTTTCCCCGGACGTATCGCGTATGTGTGGGTCGTGGCAACTTACGCATTCGACCTTGTTATCATCCAAAGGAAGGGTTGGCCGCTCGCCCGGCACACGATTGCCTAGGTGTTGTCCGACCATTCCTGGATCATACAACTCGCCGTCGCGCGCAGCCTGAGCGCTATCGAAGGTAAAAGAAATGGGATGATCGTTAGATAAATCGACACCTAAGCGACGGGTGAAACCTGTCGCCACACCTTTCCCGGCTGGTATAGTGTCGTCCGCCGAGATCCCCGGCCCGGTCAGATCGATTTTCGCATTCTCCTGTCTGTTCAATACATTAACTGAACCCAGAGCGATAGTGCCGTCATGGCACGAGAGGCATAACTTAGACTTACCGCCCGGCTGACCAAGATCGGTGGCATCCAACGATGTCGACGAATAAGGCACGTAGGTCGCGCCAGATAATTTGCGATTCCAAAGTGGCGCGCGCGGCGCAGGGTTTGCGCCGTGGGGCGTATGACAAAAAGCGCAGATTTGAGATTCGGTCGAGGCAAAAGCGTCGCGCGTAGCGCTGCCAGGCAAATCAGGAATAACCGTGGCCGAAAAATTGTGCTTAGTATTGCGGATATCGGAGATACGCTCGGCATGAACGGCGGATACACCTGCTAAAAAGGCCACTGTTAGCAGTAAACTCCGTGAGAAAAGCAAATAGGCACCGCGCAGAAATAAATTCCGCTTATAACGCATTGCCGCGCAAGGCGAACGTCTCATGCCTTCTCCCCAAGAAATTCCAAGACAACTACGCGTCCATTGAACATGTCGGCAATATATATAAAGTTATTGTAAACCCACACTCCGGCAGGAAGGTAAAATTGCCCTATACCGCTGCCCGTGCCGCCTATGGGCAGCATTAATTCTCCCTGCGTGCTAAATACTAACAGGTGATCATAGTAAGATTCCACTACATAGATATACCCGTCCTTATCTACCGCGACACCTTTGGGGCGCGGCATATCACCGACGAATAAGCCACGGCGTCCAAACACTGCTTTGACGTCGCCTTGAGGGGTGAGGACCTGTATACGCGAGTTTAGCGTGTCGGAAACATAAAGCGCGCCATTGGCGAACGCTAAATGTGTAGGCGAGTTAAAGGTGCCTTCTTTTTCGCCCTTTTTTCCCAATGTAGTAATCAATGCGCCATCGTCATCGAACACTTTCACATCGTGCGCTTGGCTATCCGCAACGTAAATTCGCCCGTTTTGTACGTCGCGAGCAAGACCCGTCGGACGCTGGAGCTGGCCCTTGCCGAAACTGCCGACAGGCTGGCCGAGGTTGTTTAACCGCACCACCAAACCCAGCTGCGCATCCGTCACCAGAATTTCATCGTGCTTACCGAGCGCCACGGCAATAGGGGAGCCAAAACGCAGCGCCTCACCCGCCATCTCCCAGACCTGGAGCTTGCCGCCCGGCTGATCGAATACATAGACTGCTTGGCGACTAATGTCCGTGACGTATATTCGCCCTTGGGCATCGACCATGCCACCTTGAGGCCGTTGCAATATAACCGGTGGCTCCTGACCAAAAGCAAAACCGGCCACCCATTCGACTATTTTTTTAAGCGTACTGCGGGCCGCTTGGTCGGGAATCTTGAAATTTTCTTCGCCCGTTAACTCACCCACATAGCGAAAACGCGCAGGCTCGGGTGGCACCGGCCACACGATAGCGGGTTCGTTTAATTTTAGTGCGGATTGGTATTGAAGAACGCCGGGTGTCGTTGCGCAGGCGGACAACAACATGACCAACACTATAAATAAAATATGAGTAGATGAACGGGTCACTGCGATTTTTCCTACCACACGCAGCTCTAAAGCACGCTCTGGGACTTCATTCATGAAAAGTTACGACCGTTAACGATCTAGGATTGATGGAAGATTTTCCACTGCCGCAATCCGCATGATTTGAATTCGGCCGTTTAAACTATCCGCGACATAGAGAAAATCGCCATCGAGCCATAAATCAGTAATGCGCTTGAACTCACCTGGGCCAACACCGCTCTTGCCAATGCTGGCAACAAATCGGCCTCGCTCATACACTTTTATCGTGTTATCTAAGTAATCGGCCACAAAAGCTCGCTGTTGATTGTCGGCCGCAATGGCCAGCGGGAAAACCACGCCTTCTTGAGCGAACGAATACAAATAAGTGCCATCTTTGGCAAGCACTTGAACATGGTGGCCGATGCGCTGCGCAATATAATACCCGTCTGGCCCTTCTGTGACGGTTGTAATATTAAGAAACTTGCCTGGCTCGACGCCACGTCCACCGACTGCGCTTAATAAGGTGCCGTCTTTATTAAAAATAAGGACATGATCAAGTTGGCCATCGGCGATGAGAACGGTATCGCTGTCCTCATCAAACCAAACTCCGACGGGGTACACCAAGTTCAATAAATTGCGAAAGGTTTGGCGCAAGCTACCTTTTTTATCAAAATACAGAACCTGACGCCCGAACGTATCCGCAAGATAAAAAGACAGGTCTGGAGCAACGTAAATATCACTGATTTCGCCCTTCGCCACACCCTTAAGGTCAACTAAAGTGCTGAGCTTGCCAGATATGCGGTCGTAGCGGACGACAAGTTCTTGCCCTGCATCGACAATGTAAACAAAGTCGCCGCGCACCGCGACCGCAACGGGACGCTCCAGCCGCGCGTCGTTGCCGCCGGTAATAAAATTGCCGATTTTGCCGCCACCGATCGTTTCCCAGTAGACCAAAGGCTCTTCGCTCACCGGGGAGACTACACTTCTTTCCGCCGTGGTGTCACTGCGAATAGCCGGTTCTTCGCCTCGAATTGCCTTTTGCGCCGCCTCCAACGCTGAAGGCTCCCGCTTGCCCTCCCACCACTGACCCACGGACGCACAGCCGCTAAGCAATAAAATCAGCGCAATAGTACAAAATCTGAATACAAAATTAGCGGTTGGATCTCGCTGCGAAGGCGTAGCGACAGATCCAACAATCGGCCTTAGATTTATCGTAAGCCGGGCGATTCGCGGGGAACGGAATGACATCTGCCACAATTCATAGTTGGAGGAAACGCGACTTTACCATGACACACGCCGCAATATTTTCCTTCGATAATTTGAGACATGGTAATGGGGTTACCACCTTTTTGCGGCAAGAAAATCGCCGGATGACAATTAGCACAGGTCAGCCACTCCGTGTGCGGCTTATGCGGAAAGCGTACATTCGGCATGGAACCGGTGTTTTTAAAAATAATGTCAAAATCGGTCGGATACATTTCTTCATTTCCCGACACGCTTTTGCGAGGATCAACCAGACCATCCTGCAGCGCCGTTGACCAGTTAATAATGCCTTTGTCATCGCGCGGAAAATCCGCCATGGCCTCAGCTGGCTCTTGCAGAACCTTGACTACAGCCTGATTGGTTGGATCGTGAATTCCGTCTTCGGCAAGCGGCACCACTTCTCCTTCAGTTTGAAAGTGCCGACCTCGCGACCACAAAAAATCTTGGGCAGACAGAAAAGTGCTGTTAAGAACCGTTAAAACGGACACAAACAACGCCATGCCCACTAATCGACGCCACATTGAACGCATTCGCTTCATATAATTCTTTGACCAATGCTTAGCTTTACACTGCAGCTTATAATCTTTTGCCGTGACTTTGCAAACCTTTCACGTGTTCACATAATTATTGGTCTGTCGACCGACGCCCGGTTACCCTTCAGTAAGCTTAAGGGCACTCCTATTAATCGTGATTCCGTCGCTGCAACTGGCCGCAAGTATTAATATCTTAGCGAACTCCAGCTATCGTTAACGCGCGGCGCACATTATCAGTCGCAGCCTGCATCGCTTGAATGGCCGTTGTAAAATCGTTTCGCCCGGCAAACGCTTTGCCCTCTCGAACAATTTGCTCACCTTTTTTAACAAACTCATCCATCATTTGCGCTTGGCTTGGTGTGGGCTGTCTTTGTTCGACCGCAATAGGCACCAGCTCCAGATAACTCTGATAGCGCGCAAGCTCATACTCATATTCTTCTTGCGGACTGCCAAACTCCTTGTCATAAACGACGGTTTCAGAATCGAGCATAACACTCAATGCTGCCACAATCATGGTTGACGCCTCCGACAACATCTTATTGGCTTCTTCGTGCTTGGTCTCAGCAGCCTTGCCCTCAGCATTTCTGACTAAATTACGGAATTTATCCAAGTCCAGGCGATTCTTCAGCGCAGCGTTTTTACCTTCTTTGTTTTGGTGTTTGAGATAAGACTTTTCGTAAGCCTTCACCTCATTTAGCAATTCGTCGTAGTGCGCTTTATGGTCGACACCAACAGAACCAACCGGTACTAGCTGGGTCGCCGAGGTCATTAGACGCAGCGCTTGATCGGCGTTGCTGATGGCTTTATTGACATCCCCAGCATCGAGCAAGCCACGCGCTGCCACTACGTCTTTTTGCGCTTGGGCACGCATATTTTTTGCTTCCACATTATTGCTCACTTCAATGCGCTTCGCGCCCTCTGAACTTGCAATCATGAGTTCGGCGTAAGCAATTTTTTGCTTAACTTGAGCGGGCGAAACCTTTAATTCAACCTTCGGCGCTGCCACGGCGACTGCCTGCGCTTGAGGAAGGCGCTTCTTTAGTGCGTCAATGGTTTCACCGCGATCAAGCACATAAATTTTACCGCCCATGAATTTGTGGTTGCGGCAAGCATAGTACAGCGCACTAGGTGTTGTGGTTTTAGGCTCAAACGTCACCTCGCCCTTGTAGGTGAACTGGCCATCTATACCATCAGTCACCGTTCCTGCGCCCCAACCTACAGCTTCTGTGGTGAAGTAAAAATCGTGCTGTACGCCAGTGTCGACCTTAAATATGTATTTGCCTCCGCGCGTTAACACTACTTCCTTGCCTGGCTGACCATTCACAGAAAATCCGAGGTCGCTGCCTTGACCATGAAAAGGATGGTTAGACGTTTTTGCACTCGCCGTCACTGAGAAGCTATTGGGGCTGGTAGGCATAACGGGCTTCGCCGCTGCAGGCGTGCTACTCGGCGTGGCGATTGCTACAGGTGGTATGGGCGTAGAGGGAGTAGGCGGCGTAGCTGCCAGCGGGACAGAAACCGATTGGGGCGGCTCCACAGGCGCGGGCCGGCTCAGGCTTTGCACAGGCGAATCTATCTTCGCCGCTTGTTTTTCCGCAGACGGCGCAACAGGGTCTTGCTTTGCGGCCGCTGTGGGGTCTGCAACTTGCTTATCCGCCTCACGCGATTGCGGTGCGGCGGTTGGCGCAGGGGTGTCAACCGTGGCGCAACCGGAGATCGCCAACACGGCTAAAACGACAAAATTCTTGGTGCGCATGTTCTCTTTAGCCCTTAATGAGATTTCGTAATATCGGATAATGTTTAACGACCTCTCACCGCTTCTTATTAAGCTTACGCAACTTCTTTGTTAATTATAGACAACACAACAGCCATGATCGGATAAACCGATCATGGCTGTTGATAATGCGTCTTACTTCCAAGGATTTTTGAGTGTAGCTTCGCTTAAAGGTGGCTTCCAATCAGCAGGCTTAGGCTTTGAATGGCATTTCGAGCATGACTTGGTGGTGATGGGAAACGCGACTTTACCATGACACACGCCGCATTTTTGACCGAGCAAAATTGCGGACATGTTAATTTGGTTGGCGCCTTTTTGCGGAATAAAGATAGCAGGGTGGCAGTTCGAGCAGGACAACCATTCGGTATGTTGTCGGTGCGGAAACACCACATCAGGCACAGAAGCCTTTACTGGACGGACGATATCCAGATCCATAACGAAAGGTTCAGCGGTAGGGTCAGTACGTTCCCACCTCGGCCTGATTAGCTTGTCGTCGAGGGTCTTGACCCAATCAATGTAATTGCCAAACTCCGTTTGCGGCAAGCCTGGGTAGGAATCCAGCGGCGGCTGCAATATGTGCGTACCTGGAGTCTCAGGGTCGTGAATTCCGTCCTCTGGGGGCGGTGCATTGCGCATTTTTTCTTTCTTCAGATTGCGATTGAATGTATTCGACGTCGCAACGTCGGCAACCATTAATGGCAACGAAGCCGCGTCATTCGCGGTAAATTCCCGGTCTGCACTAGCCTGGCCGCTAGAAAACAAGCCGACAGCCGCTAGGGCTAAGGCACCCACAACAAAATTTGCTCTCATTTGCGAAATCATATGACCATTCCCTAATTGCAAGTTGGTTTACTTGTTTATCTTCTTTTCGGTGGGCAGACCTTGGTAAGGCGGCGCGACTAAGCGCTGTACTGTGCTGCCGTGGAAGTGTGTCGGCGTGCCGGGGTTGCCGGAATGGCACATATCGCAGTTTTCTACCGACCAGGCTACTTCGCCATTATGGCAAGCGCCGCAGAACTTACCTTCGATAATCTTCGCCATGGTAATTTTGTTACCACCCGCCTTAAACTGAAAGCCCAAATCGGCGTGGCACACTTTGCAACGGAAACGTATGCGATGAAACCAATGCGGGAACACTACAGGCCGCATACCGGCTGCGTCCGCATAATTATTAATGACGACATCTGCGTATTCAGCTTGCGCCAACTTAGGAGCGCTCAGCGCTGCTAAGCACAGTGCAACCCCCAGCAGGACAGTCGTCCAAATAGAATTTTTCCCGGCACTCGTTATCATGTCAAACCCTCTCCTCATTTATGTCTTTGAAAATAACTATGTCTTTGAAAAAAATAAGTGAACTACATCACAACTTAAAACTCTCGTGCAACACTGAAGTAAGACAAGTTATATTCGCGACCGTCAAGATCAATAAAGCGGACGCTTAAACTTGTGGTTAACTGCCCTATACCATAATCGAAGCGGTTTTCCCATTCCGCCCTATCGACCCCCTGCTCCTCAGACGCCTTAGAAATAGACAATCCCGATTGAAAGCGAAGTCTCGGAAGGCCGAATACGCGACTATTTTGATAGTCAATTCTGCCAGTACGCGCGGTAACGATATTATCCGCACCGTCATCGGCAAAATTATGCCGCACATATTGCAAACTTAGGTTGCCCGTCAACGAACTGCGGCCAGAAATCGTCTGATACCTGACAGCTTGAAAATTTACCAGTTGTTGGTCGCCTCGATTATCACCAAAATCGCGCGAATCGGAAAGAGTAAGTTGCACCAAGGAGTTTCCTCCCCATGCCGTTTGACTCCAATTCAAGCTGCCGGTATGGTCGAGGTAATGCCTAAAAGCACCCGTGCCACCCTGATAATCTTCGTTGAATGACTGGCCTAGCGAAGCGTTGAAGAGTGAAGTCTGGCCCGCCAACCAGGTTTTGCTGGCGGTATGCCCCACAGACCCGCCCAAACGCTGATTCATGTCAGTGCCATCATCGCTATTTTCTAACGCCGCGGTGGCATACCAACGATGCGTAATTTCACGCTTTAAATAACGCAAATCAGATTGGTATAAAGCGCCAATGCGCTCACGTGTTGTCGTGGCTTCCACACTATTGCCCTCGGCCCGCGTAAAAGCCGCGCTGGCGTCTAGACGCAAACGTTTATTCCACTGCAACAGCGCACCCAGGCTCGCACTAAGATTAGTGGTGTCGTTCGCAACGCCGGTGTTTGTGCCACTTAAATCAAAGGCCCTGACACCACCACTCAAGGTCCATCGACTTTCTTCCGGCCGCCAAAACACAAAGCTCGATATTTGGCGTGTATCCGTGACTGCAATACCGTCCTGGGTATTCCCGGGCGTATCAAACCAACGCTCATATTGATAGTTGGTAACTTTGTTGTCCACTCGCCACGCAGTGCCAGTGAAAAAATGCGAAATATCCCAACTCAAAAATTCATTGCGGCGCGTTGACCGCGAATGCTCAGACGCCTGCTGAGTGGCGCGCGCCGTTAATCGCTGCTGAGGCAGATTAAGGTCCATTTCAAAACCAAACAAATCGTCCGTATAGTCTCCATTACGCTCCGACGACCAGTCGGTTTTATCGTAGATGGCAGCGAAGCGGTCACCGCCGTCAGTGACGAATGCCTGTCTTACAGACAGATGCTGAGATGAAAAATCACCATCCGCCAATACGATCAAGGTATCCGGACCGATAATGTTATTGTCAATGCGACTATCGCTCGCCTGCCAACTAAGATTAAACGGTGCTCTGCTCTGGGGGAACATATTTAGATTGATAACACCCGAGTAAATCTGGCTTGCACTGCTAGTCTTTTCTTGAAGTCCATCTTGGGTGACTTCAGCATCGGACACATCAATCGCCGCAGTAACGCTGCCATCTGCCGTACCTAACCAAGGTCGCCATAGATAGGAGTTAGCCCGCAAGGTGCCCAAGGTCATTTTACTGGTCGTTTGATCCCCGGAATTGTCAAACAAACGATAGTTGAAACCTAGACTACCGGACAAATTCAATGGCGCGAGCTCGTATGACCACACATTAGGCGCAAACCCAACGGTAGAAAGAATTGCGCAACAAATACTTATATTTTTTCTAATCATATTGATACGGTATGTCTGCACCATTGTCAATTGCAGACAAGGGTCCGCGCTGCATAACAGCCGTATCGGAGACACCTAAGGTCTAACCAACGCACATGTTTCACAGAATGGGCCAATTGATTGTTATGGGCTTCTTCTGACGAAGCTCTTGGATAAATTCCAGCCAAACTTGCTCCTCTTGCTCCCGAGCCAACAAACTACGGGCGCGCGCCTGCGCCCGCTCAAACGGAAGGACTGTCTGCGCAACCCTTTTATTTAAGCGAAAAATCGCAATGCCTTGAAGCAATCGAACCGGATCAGAAATGTGCCCGACGCTCAACGCATCCAATTGCTGTTGAACCTCATCCGCTAACATGCCCTTGTGCAACAAACCTAGCTCACCCCTGGCCTTAGCCGACTCATGCTGCGAATACTGCATTGCTAGCGCGCCAAAATCCGCGCCCTTACGCATTTGTTCAACCAAGTTGACTGCTCTGTCGTAAGCACCTTGCCAGTCCCTTGCCTTCGCATAAGGCGGCACGTTGATTAAAAGCAGCGACAAATCCAAGTGTTCCGGCAGCGGGAATTTCTCCGGAAACGTTGCGTAAAACTGCAATGCCTCAGCATCGCCTGGTGCCGGCACCTTGCGCACCAACGCTTCGAGCGCTGCGATTTGACTATCTTCTTCCAGCGCTACTCCAGAGCGCAGCGTTACTTCGCTGGAGCTTTGCCTCTTAGCCGCCAAAGCCTGCTTATCGACTTCAACACCACGCCGAGCCGCTTCTTGCAATAACAAGACACGATCAATCAAGGCCCAACCTACTTCTTGACTGAATCTCTTGAGATCTTCGGGGCTGATATTGCCGTGAAAAAATTTTTGCCGCAGACGCATTTTTAACGCGCTGTCATACTCCAATTGAGTAATAACACGCTCGCCGACGACTGCAAAAGTGGCTGAATCAGGTCGTTGCGTTTGAGATTGAGCGACTACTACGCCCACTTCGAACAAAAACAAGACGAGCGCCGACAAACAATGGCGGAGCATCCAATGCCTTTGTTCATGTAATTTTTGCATGCAAAAACACCACTCGCCAGACTTACGTAAAAGGCCGGGGTTCGATAAACCCAGATTTTCCATTAGCACTCTACTGCGGCCGCACAACGCACTGAATCTGCGCGAGAAAAGAAGAAAAACAGTCTGTCACCGTAGAGTGACTACGCCTCCGACTGTTTTTTATCTTTTCTTGCCCATCTTCAGCACCTTGCGCACCCTCGCTACGAGGCTAATGGAAAATCTGGGTTAAAAACGTTCTGAGGCAGGGACTGCGCTTCAATTCGAGCGCTTAGCTGTAGGTTTTTACTCCCAACTTACCTTTCCAGAACAGTCCACCTCTCCGCTCGCGTCCTGCTCAACTATTTATTGTGGCAAGTCAGACACACCGTACTCCCGCTTGGATCGATCCGCAAAAAAGTGGGGTTGTAATCCACGTGCGGATCATGGCAAGAGGCACACTCCACATAGGGCTGAGGCTCGCCAGCATAGGCGCCCCGCGTCGCCGCTCGCGTGTAGAGCTTCATATCGGATTTCTCAAATGCACCCGTTCCGCCCGGCGTATTGACCCACCAAACCCGGCTCGCACCCATAATTTCCGAACTGGCCCCATTAAAATCAGGATCCTTGCCCGGGCCAGCCGGATTCGACAACGAATAACCGCCGCCGCTATATTGAATGCCGACTGGGTGATCATTGGTTAAATCTTTACTCAAGTTCGTGATGACGGTCGTTGGCCCAATTCTGCCGCCAACCGAAGCCGCCTGACCACTCCACGAGCCATTAAAAAACCCTGGCACACGTCGCCCGGAGCCCGGTTCGTTTAATACCGAATCCATGGCCTGAGTGCCGTCATGGCAGGACAAACAAGCAATAGAAACTGAACCTATAGGCTCCACCGTCGCATCTAATGTGGTCGTGCCCAGCTGGTCGTAAGTTTGAAAGCCATTAGGATCCACGCGCCGATTCCAAATCGGCACCGCTGCTTCGCCATCACCGCCATGCGGAGTGTGGCAAAAAACACAAATCTCTCGCGTACCGCTAAAGTTACTCGCCGCGTTCAAGCCCGTACTGCCAAGATTATGCTTGGTGTTGAAAATACCAGCAACGCTGACATTCGCACACAACAGCAAAGACAGCGCGACGAATCTCACCCCTTTCGCCGCCAATTTTTTATAAGTAATTTGTATTTGCATTATCAGTTAGTCCTGGTCGATTTCTATCATGGCTTTCAACAACCTGTCAACGCAAAGCCGATAACAAAAACGCCGCAAAAAAAACGGGCGCCCAAAGGCGCCCGATTTCTACTGCTCGAAGAACTAACTACTTACTTGGAAGAAAAGTTGTGAGTTACGCCAACCATCAAAGCAGAGCCACTTTCATTTAGCGTTACAGGACTAGCGCCGCTAAAGAAAATGCCGTATCCAGGAGTCGATGCAGCTTCATCGCGGCTCAACTGGCTGTATAACGCATAGACCTGTGTTGCCTTGGATAACGAATGGAAAGCACCAAGGGCAACCTGAGTTGCACCCGAATTGGCGGTGCTGCCTACATCATCGGCCATAGCATAAGTAAGAGCCAACGTATTTGCGCCCATCTTATGATCTACACCTGCGAAAATTCCAGTGCGATCTTTGTTAGTGCCGCCGGTATCAATAGTTTCATAAGCAACGTTGAATGTAGTGGCTTCGGCCAAGGTATACCCAGCACCGATTTTCATCGCCACATCATCTTCGTAAGCCGTTCCAACTAAATCGCCTTGCTCCTTCAAAGATTGCCAAGCACCGCCAACAAACAAAGGACCCGCATTATAGGTCGCGCCTACGCTGAGTTCTGAGCGGTCGCGCGTTGCGCTGCCAGCATCACGGCGATCATTAACGCCGTACATGCCCATAACCGTAAAGCCGCTTAAGTTCGGGGAGACGTACATAATGGAGTTGCTAGTACGGGTATCATGAGCAACGCCGTTGGGGCTAAAACCCATGATGGCATTGTAGTCGCCTTGTGTATCGCTAAACGGATCCATACGCCCGGTAGAAAGTTTATAGGGGTTGTCATGACGACCGACCACTGCTTTACCCCAGTCACCTTTTAAGCCAACGTAGCTGTTACGACCCGTACCCCAACCAGCGTTAGAGGCGCCCGCAGCAGCGCCATCGAAGTTATAACCAACTTCCGCTTGATAGATCGCGCTTAATCCATTGCCCAGGTCTTCATCACCGCGAAAACCAATATTAGAACCGTTGCTCAGCATTTCCAAGCTGTCACCATTAGCGGTTGCGCCGTTATCTGTTTGGCCAACAGCAACATGCGCCTTACCATAAACTTCCACGCCTGCTTGCGCAGCAAAAGGGGCAGCCAAAACGCCAGCGATTGCTAATACAAGAATATTTTTGTTCATTTCAGATTCCCTCAGATGAATGGATAATAAAAACCTCACCTAGTGGAAACTACACAAGTCAAAACAAAAAAGCAACACTTTTCTTTCGAAAAAACAACAAAAGCCAAAATTTGTTGCTAAAAAACAACTAAGACTGAGGGACTCAGGTAGCCAGATTTGATGAAAAGAAGGTGCCAAAGGCTGTTGGCAGCGAAAATCCCAGCATCAAAGCATCAGCTGAGGTCTGATAGGTTATTTATCTAAAAACTCAGCTTGGAAACCTACTGCCGCTTTTAGGATTATTGTAATGACAACGACATTACGTGCCGCTGTAATAAAAATAACTACCAAGGAGTTATCTATGAAAGCCACCAACCCCATAAAACCCCGCCGCGACACGCTGAATCTGCGAATTCCAGCAGCAGAACGCAACCTGATTGACCGAGCCGCCCTCTCGACTGGCAAGACGCGAACGGATTTCATCCTGGAGGCTGCTCGCCGAGCGGCAGAAAATACCTTGCTTGATCGAATCATTATATCGGTCGGCGCAGAAGCCTATGCTGAGTTCCTAGCCCGGCTGGATACCCCCCCGCAACCCAATGAGCGTCTACGCCACACGATGCAGGTCACCCCGCCTTGGGTTAAGACCTGATGGTATCGGCTCCCGAACCCCTTGCCAGTCATCACCAGATCGAAGCATTCAGCTGCGGCGTTTCCTCCCTTGATGACTGGCTGAATCGCCGCGCGGCGCAGAATCATGTCAGCGGCGCATCACGCACCTTCGTTGTCTGTGATGTGGGTCGCGTGGCCGGGTATTACGCCCTCAGATCAAGTGCAGTCTCGGCAGCGGCAACCTCGGGGCGGTTTCGCCGTAACATGCCGGACCCGATTCCGGTGGTTGTGTTGGCGCGTCTTGCAGTAGCAAGATCGCA
>JANPPH010000089.1:0-2591 GCA_031428395.1 Gammaproteobacteria bacterium | reverse complement strand
CCCTATGAGAAGACACCAGTACGTGATCGGCATGTATTTACGCAATCCGCCCATCTTCCTGATGTCTTGCTCATGGTGCATGGCGATAATAACTGACCCTGCCGCCAAAAACAGCAACGCCTTGAAAAACGCGTGGGTCATTAAGTGGAAAATTCCTGCGGCATACGCGGAGGCGCCTAACGCGACTGTCATGTATCCCAATTGTGAGAGTGTGGAATAAGCCACGACACGCTTGATGTCATTGGCGACGATACCGAGGAATCCCATAAATAACGCAGTGATTGCGCCAATGACCATAACGAAAGTCAGAGCCGTTTCCGACAATTCATACAGCGGCGACATTCTCGCCACCATATAGATACCCGCAGTCACCATCGTTGCAGCATGAATAAGCGCGGAGATCGGAGTCGGACCTTCCATGGAGTCAGGCAACCATACATGCAGCGGCACTTGCGCAGATTTACCCATCGCACCGATAAACAATAGGATGCATATGAGCGTCATTAAAGACCATGTTTCGCCCGGCACCACCTCAACGGTCATATTGGCCATCAACGGCGCAGCGCTAAACACATCTTGATAATCAAGACTATTAAAATACATGGCTACCGCGGCTATGCCGAGGATAAAACCGAAGTCACCAACACGGTTTACCAAGAAGGCTTTAAGGTTGGCGAAAATAGCCGACTCACGCTTGAACCAAAATCCGATCAGCAAGTAGGACACTAGACCCACGGCTTCCCAACCGAAAAATAACTGCATGAAGTTGTTGGCCATCACCAACATCAACATGGAAAAGGTAAAGAGCGAGATATAGCTGAAAAAGCGCTGATAACCGGGATCTTCGCGCATATAACCAATGCTGTAGATGTGCACCATCAGTGAGACGAACGTAACAACAAGCAACATCAACGCGGTGAGTTTATCGACTAAAAAACCGATCTCAAAGGAAATGCCATCACTGACTAGCCACGTGTAAACGCTATCGTTGTAAGCGGGTGCGCCATTAAAAACGATGTGATTGAAAGTAACCAACGACAACACAAAAGATGCAGCGACGCCTGCGGTGGTAATCCAATGCGCGCCAGCACGTCCTATTTGACGGCCAAAAAATCCGGCTATGATAGCGCCGATTAACGGAAACAGTACAACTCCCAAGTAGACAGTTTCCATGCTTGCTACTATCCCTTCAAGGTATCTAGATCAGCGACGTTAATGGTGCGTCGATTACGGAACAAGACCACTAGAATGGCAAGGCCAATCGCTGCCTCTGCCGCCGCCACGGTGAGAATGAAAAACACAAACACCTGGCCTGCCGTATCGCCAAGATAATGAGAAAACGCAATAAAATTCAAATTCACGGCGAGCAACATAAGCTCGATAGCCATTAGCAGAATAATTACGTTTTTACGATTAATAAAAATGCCAGCCATGCTGATACAAAATAGCACCGCGCCCAAGATGAGAAAATGCGTTAACGAAACCATGCCTTCCCCACGCCCAATAAGTTACTTCGTGCACACACACAAAATATGTACACACTTTATGCAAACGCTCAATGGAATACCAGCCCAACCGCCTGAAAAAACTGTCGTTATATTTTTTTATTGGACGGCATTTTTACCAACCGCACACGATCATCACGCCGCACCAATACCTGTGAACTAATATTTTGGGCTTTTGCATCAGGCCTGCGTCGCATCGTTAACGTAATGGCCGCGATAATGGCAACAAGCAAAATCACCGAGGCAATTTCAAATGGATAAACGTATACGGTATACAACACCCGGCCCAATTCTTTGGTATTGCTATAGTCGGCAGCATGGGCTGGCAGATCCGCAAGCTGTCCCCCCGGACCAAACTTGCCCTGCAAAATAACCGCAATGATTTCAGCTAAAATTACTAGACCGACAATAATGCCCACCGGCAGATAGCGAATGAATCCTTCTCGTAAAGCGGCAATGTTTATATCGAGCATCATTACAACGAATAAAAATAACACCATGACCGCGCCAACATAAACCAGCACTAATGTAATAGCGAGGAACTCCGCTTCTAGTAACAACCACACGGCCGCGCTAGTAAAAAAGGTCAGCACCAAAAAGAGCGCTGCGTGCACAGGGTTGCGTACCGTAATGACAGCCAGTGCCGACGCGACCAAAATCGTAGCAAAAACATAAAAAAAGACTGCCTGAATTTCCATAAGCGTAGTGAGAAAGTTCCTTAAAAGGCTAACGGAATCGCGCGTCGTGGGTGCGATCGGCGGCTAATTGTTTTTCATATTGGTCGCCAATGGCAAGCAATTGGTCTTTATTAATAATCTGCTCGCCACGCTTTTCGAAATGGTACTCGAAAATGCGCGTTTCGACGATAGAATCTACAGGGCAAGACTCTTCGCAAAAACCGCAGAAAATGCATTTAAACAAATCAATATCGTAGCGCGTAGTGCGCCGAGTACCATCTTCGCGCTGCTCCGACTCGATAGTAATGGCTAACGCCGGGCAAACCGCTTCGCACAACTTACACGCGATGCAGCGCTCCTCGCCGTTGGCATAGCGCCGCAGGGCGTGCAAACCACGAAAACGCGGCGA
>JANPPH010000088.1:0-9869 GCA_031428395.1 Gammaproteobacteria bacterium | reverse complement strand
CAGCGCGGGCGTTGTTTTATTGGGCGATGGCGCGGCAGGGTTATTGGTTGGCTGAATTTATTTCAATCTCGCGCGTTATCAAGCAAAGCCCGGCGCAGTACGGCAGAGCGTATTTGCATTCGGAAACCGACGATAACGACGTGACCTATTTTTTGATTCATCAATTGGATGTGATTCGTAACGCCATCACCGCATTGCATGAGTTTTTGCACAACAAAGTGCGCGATATTAACGTAGTGGAGCAGTTGTTGACGCAAAATGCCCGCCTGAAAGACCGACTCAACTTCCGGCTACTGGCGCTGTTACGCCATGCTTTGAAACATCCTCGTTTTGCCTATGTGATCGAGGAGCATCAGCGCTCTCACGGCGTTTCGTATGATGTGGCGCGAAAGGATTTGTTGTTTATGGCCAGCGAATTGAAATTGCTAACTAAAACCAAGGAGGGAAAGCGCTATCTGTTTGTCGTCCCCGAAGACCTTGAGCAGAGACTACGCAAGTAACGGAGCTGAAACCCGTGCTGATCACTGGGTCCGACATCGGCAAAACGTTCAGCAGTTTCCAGAAGTATCTCTATCAGCAACGCTCACTCTTCTAAATCATCCAAATCATTTTCGACGAAGCGCAGTCTTGAGCGTTGTTCTTCGGTGAGGTATTTCTGTCTGCATGCTTCGACGCGTTGTGGTGAGACGAGGATGGCGCCGACTTCTTGTATCCAGGCGTCGAGTTGTGAATCTTGGTAGCTATAATTTTTGAAGCGAAAATCCATCCACCCCAATCCATCAACAGCAACAAACTCTTCGGCTGGCATGTCGACGGGAAAAATCTGTTTGGCGTTGTCTTCAAGTTCTTGTGTGGCCAACGGTCGGGTTGATTCTGTCATGTGCAAACTCCTACAGGCCTCTTTCGCCTGTGCGTACTTCGGATAAATGGCCATTGCGGAAGGTGAGAATACGCAAAAATTGATTGGGCCCCAAGTTGTACGTCCACTCATCGACTATGTTAACAGTAACACGCTTTGCAGTTGCGCTGATGTTGCTTAATACTTCTTCGCGACGACTGTCGATAAAAAACGGTTGGCCGCAACGGGCGCGAATTTCTGCTTGGCTGCGGCCAATTTTAAAGTCGACGGACTCACAGCCCGCGGCTAGAGGTTGGCCTTCGAGGTAACCATAATCGCCTTCATCTATATTGATGAGGCGGCTGTTTTGAAATCCCAAAATTCGCACAAAACGATTTGGCCCAAGATTATAAATCCATTGCTCTGTCACGATCGACATACGTGTTTCAAACGGTGTGTAAGCGTTATCAATAATATATTGGCTTGAACTATTGGTCCAACTGGGGTCACCACATTTGATTATCACCTCGGCCTTATTAAAGCCCAGACTAATGACGTTGTTATTGCAGACAAAGCCCAGCGCATTCTGAGTCCAAGATAGTAGAAGCAACAAAATGGGCAGGGTGTAGCGCATGGGTGGCATCGTCACTAGATATGTTTGATAGGTTCATCTTAACAAAGTTGCCGTGAACACAGCCTGAATGACAGTCTCGATATTACTTGCGCAAAGCTCGTATTTGAAGCCTCAATTGACGCAAGGCATCGCTCGGCTGCTGCGCGGCATAGCGCAATGCCACATATAGCTCAGTGATGTTGCGTACTTGTTCAAGGAGATCGGGTCGCAGCACACTCACGCGCTGCATGAGGTCAATAGGGCCTTCCGCGGGGCGGCGCATAACGCCTAACGTCGCGAGTTGGTGACAAAAACGCTCCCATTCCACCACGACGGGATCGCGCTTTTTACCGCGCCGCAGCATGTAGACGCTGAGTGTTACCAACACCAGGCTGACCAGTGCGCCTAACAGCAACGCAATTTTCGCGGTAGAGAAGTTATCTAAATTTAATGAGGCAAGTAATTTTTTCTGCCGTCCTTCGCTATAGCTCAATACCCACTGGTTCCAAGTATTATTTATGCTATCCATGCCATTGCGAACACTGTGCCATGCTTGCTGTAATGTTGAAGCCTCAAGCTTATTAAAGCGCACGGGCATGCCTGGCAAACGAAACGAGCTATCGATGCCTAATTGTATACGTTCTGGGGCTACTGCCGCCGTGGGGTCGATGCGTACCCAACCTTGATTCTCCAGCCAGACCTCGGCCCAAGCATGCGCATCGCGTTGTCGGACAATTAGATAATTTCCGACCGGATTGAATTCACCGCCTTGATAACCAGTCACAACCCGCGCGGGTATACCGGCTGCGCGCATAAGCAATGTGAAGCTTGCGGCAAAATGCTCACAAAAGCCACGTCGAGTATTAAACAAGAATTGATCCATCGGGTCTTGGCCTAGACGCGGTGGCGCGAGAGTGTAAATAAACTCCTGCTCGCGAAAATTGCGTAAGGCTAAATTTACCACTTCGTGATCCGATCGGCTTTGCCTGCGCCATTCGCGCCCTAACGAATAAGTATTGGGATTATTGTCGGGAAGTTGTAGCGCATGTTGTTTTTCATCGTCACTTAATGAAGCCTTGTCTGTGAAGTTAAGATAAGAAATCATTTTATATTTCAAGCGTTCCTTTACTGAGCTATTAAATAGCAGTTGCATGTCCGAGGTCATATGGCTATTGGGCGGTACCAAGATTGGCAGATCAAGCGCAAATAGCCAGTTTTTGTTATGCGGCTCCAAGGTCACGTCATAAGTGACAGGTGTAGTAATACTTAAATCTCTTGGCGTCGTTAACCTATTTTGGAGACGCTTGTTTTCGTACCAGGTTTCACCGTCGGTTAGCCATAGTACAGGGCCTCTCCAATAAAGACTCCGATTAGGCGGCGGGCTACCATCAAAGTCAACGCGGAAGGCCACGGCGTCAGATTGTGTAAGTTGACTAATTCGCCCAGGTGACATGCGATCACTCAGTCCCGTCAAATTGGCAAAGGCATCTTCCGGTAGACCCCAAAGCGGCCCGGTGATGCGTGGAAATAGGAGAAAAAATAGTAGAGCCAAAGGCGCCGCTTGCAGAAGTAGTGTGCCAGCAAGTTTAAGGTTAGGCTCAATTTGCGAAGCCAGGTCACGCCCATTGGCCGCAATCAGCGTCGCTGTGATGAGCGTTACTACGAGCAACATGTAGAGCGCCATCACTATTGATTGCGAGTAAAGAAAGCTGGTGATAATGAGGAAATAATTCAGCAGAATTGCCACAAACAGATCACGCCGCGTGCGGATCTCCAACAATTTGGTGGCGCTTAACACAGCGAGCAAAACGATGCCTGCATCTTTGCCCATCACGGTGCCGTAGTGATACTTCACCGCAATGATTGCGGCGAACGCCAACAGCAGTAAGACGGCGCGATGCGGCAGAGGCTGGCCGCGACGTTCAACCCACCAGCGCCACGCACCTAACGCCACGATGAATCCGGCAGCCCAAAGCGGCAGGCGTTGCATATGCGGCGCCAGCACGCATCCAAGCGAAACTATTAACCAATATACGGTGACTCGGTTTATGTTAAGTGCGGACATGCGCAGCCTGCCCAAACAGCGCAAGCGCCTCCAAACAGGAGTGCTTGTGCGCTTCACCATCACTTGGCAGTAATTCGACGCCAGGCAGACGCAGACCATAGCTACGTGCATTGGCGTGCGCTTCTAATACCCAATGACAGAGTATGCTAAGACGCATTTCGGTATCTAAACTTGGTAGCCTATCCCAGTTCAGCCACAGCGTTCGGCTTTGATTGCGTGTGAACTGCTTAGTCTGCAATCCATGGCCTTTGGCAAGTGCTTTCCAGTTAATTTGTCGTGCAGAATCGCCCGGCACGTAGTTGCGCACTCCGGCATAGTCATCGCCACCGCGCTCAGTGCCGACACTCTCACCTTCGTCATCACCTATTGCATCAATAGGCAGCGGTTGGTTAATGGGTTTGGGGTAGACCAAGCAAGAAGCCGCAAACTCGACATAGGCCCAGGTGCGGAATAGGCCAAGTGGAAAGTTGCTTTCAATACATAAAGGGTCAAGCGGATAGCGCCCCCGCTGGCGAGTAACCATGGCGACGTTCGCTTCGCGATCCCCGTTCGCGGGGACGTCACGCACTCGCGTTGATAAGTTTCCCATGCGCAGTAGAAACGCGTGTCGCGCGAAGTTACCCGGATTATGTAGTTGTAACGTAAAGGCCGCTTGTTCTCCGGCAAACACGGGCGGAAATTTTCCGGAACGCAGGGTGATTTTTGCCAAATTGCGATAGGTATGGAGGATCGAAATAAGTCCTAAGCTCGTTAGCAAAAAGGTAAGCATGAAACCGAGATTGTTATTGTAATTAATCGAGCCTAGTAGCATCACCACGAGCATCACGGCAAACAATAGCCCATACGCGGTCGGCAAGATAAAAATCTTGTCACTCGTCAGCGTTGCTTCGCCATTCGCATCGGCACTACGCAGAAAGAATTGTCGCCAGCGCACACTGTTGTGAGCCCACGCATCTGGGATAGGCAACCTAAGCTTCATGCATCAGCCTAAGGAATGGGCAAGGCAAGCAATTGCGCAACAAGTTCCGTTTGCTGTGCAGTACTATGGCCACCGGCCTGTAAACGGTGATGCACAACATGTGGCAAGACCAATTGTACATGTTCCGGCAATACATGCAGCTTACCTTCCATTAACGCCCACGCTTGGGCAGCACGCAACAAAGCAAGCCCTGCACGCGGCGAAAGACCCGATTGAAAGCTTGAGCTCTTGCGGCTGAATTCTAAAATTAATTGCAGATAATCCAAAAGCGCGTCGGACACATGAACGCCAGCAACCGCTGCTTGTATGGATAACAATTGCTCCATCGTTAAACTCGGTTGCAAGCTGTGCAACAACTCACGCCGATCTTGGCCCGTCAACAAAGCGCGCTCCGCTTGCCGGTCAGGATAGCCCATGCCTAAACGCATTAAGAACCTATCTAATTGCGACTCAGGAAGCGCGAACGTACCCACTTGATGGGTGGGATTTTGCGTCGCGATAACAAAAAACGGCGTGGGCAGTTTATAGGTAGTTGAATCTATTGTTACTTGCTGTTCTTCCATCGCTTCAAGTAAGGCGCTCTGAGTTTTCGGTGTGGCGCGATTCACTTCATCAGCTAAAACGACATTGGCGAAAATTGCACCGGGATGAAATTTAAATCCGCCTTTGTCGCGGTCGTAAACGGAGCTGCCCAAAATATCCGCGGGCAATAAGTCGTTAGTGAATTGCACGCGTTGAAAGTGGAGTCCCAGCGCGCGCGCCAAGACATGTGCCAGGGTTGTTTTTCCCACGCCTGGTAAATCTTCGATCAGCAAATGGCCACGCGCAATGAGGCAGGTAATGGCAAGGCGAAGCTGATGCTCCTTACCCAAAATAATCTGTCCGGCGTTGGTGACCACGCCATCGAGGATGTCCTTAATTGTCGATATATTCATGAAGGAAACCTCTGGTTATCCGGCATAGGAACGGCCTTATCGCCGGAAACTTTACCATTCGTTACCGCCACGCTAGCGCTGTCGTGCATAAAAGCGTTAAAATTGATAAACATAGCGATTCCTAGGTGTAAGAACGTGCAGTACCAAGATAGTTTTGATGTCATTGTGGTCGGTGGCGGCCACGCCGGTACTGAGGCAGCCTTGAGCGCAGCCCGGATGGGCGTGCGGACGCTGCTGTTGACCCATAATATCGAAACCCTAGGACAAATGAGCTGCAACCCTGCAATCGGCGGCATCGGCAAAGGTCATTTGGTCAAAGAAATCGACGCCTTAGGCGGCATAATGGCTAAAGCTGCCGATCATGCCGGTATCCATTTTCGCGTTCTGAATTCCAGTAAAGGCCCCGCCGTGCGTGCGACGCGCGCTCAAGCTGATCGCTCTTTGTATCGGCAGTTTGTGCGCCACGCCCTCGAAACTCAGCCGAACCTGGTGTTATTCCAGCAAGCAGTGGACGACCTTATCGTCGAGCAAGGCCGGGTCGCGGGTGTTGTGACGCAAATGGGATTGCGTTTTGCTGCCCGTACGGTGGTGTTGACCGTTGGCACTTTTTTGGGTGGTCGCATTCACATAGGTTTATCCAATTACGAAGGCGGCCGCGCCGGTGATCCTCCTGCTAACGCTCTGTCAAAGCGGCTACGCGCCCTGCCGTTCCGCGTCGATAGGCTAAAAACGGGCACGCCGCCGCGCATCGACGGTCGCAGTATCGATTACAGCCAATTGGGCGCGCAGCCCGGCGACGATCCAGTCCCCGTTTTTTCCTTCATGGGTAACGCCAGTCAGCACCCACAACAAGTCGTTTGCCATATCACAGCGACCAATGAACGCACCCACGACATCATTCGCGGTGGCTTGTCCCGCTCCCCCATGTACACCGGCGTAATTGAAGGCATAGGCCCACGTTATTGCCCCTCGGTTGAAGATAAAGTGGTGCGTTTCGCGGATAAAAACTCGCATCAAATTTTTATCGAACCCGAAGGGCTAAGCACGCATGAGATCTATCCCAATGGTATCTCCACGAGTTTACCGTTCGATGTGCAATACCAATTGGTGCGTTCCATCAAAGGCTTCGAAAACGCCCACATCACGCGGCCCGGCTATGCCATAGAATACGATTACTTCGATCCTCGCGACCTCAAGCCAACGCTTGAGACCAAACACTTGTCGGGGTTATTTTTCGCAGGCCAAATCAACGGCACCACTGGTTATGAAGAAGCAGCCGCACAAGGCTTGGTCGCGGGCATCAATGCCGCGCTCCAAGTACACGAACGCGAGCCCTGGACGATCCGGCGCGATGAAGCCTACGTCGGCGTATTGATCGATGATTTGATCACCCGTGGCACCACCGAACCTTACCGCATGTTCACTAGTCGAGCTGAATACCGCTTGATGTTGCGCGAAGATAACGCCGATTTACGCCTCACTCCGGTAGGGCGCACATTGGGCGCAGTGGATGAGGAGCGTTGGCAGGCATTCGACACCAAACAAGAAAGCATCGCGCGCGAACAACAACGCTTACGCGATACCTGGATACGCCCCGGTAGCGACGACGCGGCCCAAGCTGTTGTTTTAGGCGGTGCCGTAGTGCGTGAATTTCGCGCCGAAGAATTACTCCGCCGTCCGGATGTAACGTATGCGACGCTGATGAAATTATCCGGGGTTGGCCCTGGCGTCAGCGATGCTAAGGTCGCCGAACAAATCGAGATACAAGCAAAATATTCTGGCTACATCGATCGACAACACGACGAAATCGAGCGCCAGCGCCGTAACGAAGAAACGGCTTTAGCGGATGACATGGATTACAACTTAGTCCAAGGCTTATCCACAGAAGCCCGTCTTAAACTAATCAAAACCAAACCGACAACCTTGGGCCAAGCCGCCCGTATCCCCGGCATGACACCCGCGGCCATTTCACTGTTACTAGTACATCTAAAAAGGCGTGGCGGAAAATTGCGCCAGTCGGCTTAGACCTCGCGCTTAAGGTTCGCAAACTCGGACTGGAGTTTTTTTTCGACGTGTTGGCGCTACTCGTACCTCGCCGATTCCCATGCATGGATTGCCTGTTTTCGAGCTTCACCCCAGTGATACCCGCCAAGTTTGCCGTTTTGTTGAATGACACGGTGGCAGGGTATCACTAGCGCTATAGGATTCGCACCGACCGCTTGTCCCACGGCTCTTGCAGAACTTGGACGGCCTATTGCTGCGGCCACGTTTGAATAGCTCGCCACCGTTGCCGGAGGTATCTGTAACAACGCTCTCCATACGCTGATCTGAAAGTTCGTTCCGGAAACATACAACGACACTGGGCGATCCAATTTCCTTTCCCCGCCAAACATGGTCTCGATAACCGCGAGGGTTCGTTGATCATTTTCATGCACTCGCGCATGTGGCCACTTTTTATGTAGACCAGCCAGGTGTTCGTCAATGTCCGTGCCCTCCACAAACGCGAAATTACAGATACCTCTGGGAGTGATGGCAATAAATGATTTTCCGAAAGGGGTGTCATGTACGGCATATTCAATTGTTAAACCCATGCCTCTCAGCTTAAATTCTCCGGGGGTAACCGCTTCCAAGTGTACGAAGTGGTCATACAGCCGTGACCCGCTACTCAATCCCAAGGAGTCCGACACCTCAAGCAGCGGCCTCGATTCGCTAAGTAACTGCTTCGCCCGTTCCAAGGTAAGCACCTGCAAAAATCTTTTGGGAGTCACGCCGGCCCAGCGGCAGAACAGGCGCTGAAAATGGAAAGGGCTCAGATGTAAATGCCGCGCAATCTCTTGCAAACTAGGCTGGCTGTGTACCCGGCTGACAATAAAAGAAATCGCTTTGGCTATGCGGTCATAGTCCGACATTCAGATTTCCCCAGAACCGCGTTGCGCCATGAATGATTGTCCTACGATGTGCAATTATCCACGATGAAGCACTCATCCTCGACCCGGATCTTGCTGTGCTCGCCATACGTGCCTATCCCATCGCCTCCCAAGACTCCCTAGCTGAAAGTAGACGTCTGAAATGGGATCGACCCCCAATAAGTCGGTTAAGCGCCGGAGAGATGCTGACGCTCGATGCAGCTTCGATCAGCACGTCCCACATGTCGTAGCTGCTGGGATAAGTCACGACTAGGCCCCGCAGGAGTAACTGCCCACCCAAAAACCCCTACCCCAAACCCAGCAACGGCACCAACTCCTTCGCCAATGCGGCTTTCTCACTCACTGCGCTTCCCGATAAGGTAAATCCTCGCAGTCGTTGTTGCGTGTCATGAGCGACCACGCGTACGCCTGTTTCTTGCACATCCATCTGCCACGTCACTTCAACATTGGGGGGTGAGGGTGCAACAACGATAGGATAAGCGGGCGTCTTAACCACCACGGGCATGGGTGGATATTTCAATTCCGTCGGTGTGCCGCTTAGCGTTTGTGCCAACGCACGGGCTTGACTCATCAAGGGCATCACATACGGCAACACCATCCCTTCCATCTCGATGCAATCGCCCAGGGCATAGACATTTGGTGCGCTGGTTGCAAGATAGCGATCTACCACAATGCCACGCTGCACTGTTAAGCCGGCCTGCTTAGCGAGATCGACATTCGGAAAAAGACCAATGGCCGACAATATCGCGTCCGTGACCACGACGCGACCATCTGCAAGCAACAAGCTATAACGCCCGGCGTCATGCTCGATACGTTCAACCACCGTACCAAGATGCCATTCGACTCCCATTTTGCCCAAGGCGGTTTGCAATTGGTGCCCCGCCTCAGCTTGAAGTAGCCGATTGAGCGGAAAAGCGCCGGGATCAATGGCGCTGACTTTAATGCCGTGACTTACCAAATCATTCGCAAACTCGCAGCCGATCAACCCCGCGCCTATCAACGCCACGTGCTTGGCCTGTTCAATCTTGCGCCGAAAAGCGGTGTAGTCCGCAAGATCATTGACCGACACCATTTCACTTGCCGCCGACCCGTTCATGGCCACGCGCCCTTGCTGCGCGCCGACTGCCAAGATTAATCTACCAAACTCCACCTCATCATCACTCGTTTGCACTACTGAGCGTGGCACGTCGATAGCCGTGACCCGCGTACGTGTCTTGATCGCCGCGTTCAACTGCGTTGCCATCTGCTCCGCGCTAAACATCGCCAACTCCGATGGCTGCTTTTTCTGCGCCAACGCATTCGACAACATCGGTTTGGAATAAAAAATGCCGTCGTCGGCCGTGATAATAGTCAGTGGCGTATTCTTATCCAGTTTGCGCAATTCCCGTGCCAGTGTGTAACCGGCTAAACCGCTGCCAATGATCACAATAGGTGTACTAACCATGTGCAATATGCCTTTTCTAAACGTCATGAAAAAATTACAGCAAGGCTACCATCGCTTGAGTTTTTAGC
>JANPPH010000087.1:0-5338 GCA_031428395.1 Gammaproteobacteria bacterium | reverse complement strand
CCGCCCGAGAAGTCGCTGCGGGAGTGTACAAGCGCTGGCGTGCGTAACCGCTATTGCCGCGACTCATTGCAGTGGGTTGAGTTCCCGCGTAGGCGGGAATGACGATGAACAGTTGGTGCAAAACATAACCGTTATTTGATTACAGTTGGTACGAAATGCCTAATACGTTTATCGAAGTGAGAACAATCCTCAAGTCGTGTCTGCAATTAGATAGCGCAGCCGATTCGTTTACAGCGGCAACACCCTTAATGGGAGCGCTGCCTGAATTCGATTCCATGACCGTAGTGAGTTTACTCACCGATTTGGAAGACTATTATGGATTTATCGTCGAAGATGATGAGATTAGTGCCGAATTGTTCGTCAATCTGGGTAACCTAGTTGCCTATGTGGAACAGAAAAAGAAGGCGTAGAGCATGACGTCGCGCCGTAGCGTAGGCGAGGCGTTTTTTTTGCCTAGCCAGTCAGGACAACTGTTTGCGATCTATTATCCGCCTATTGATCCTCTCGTAAATCGCCTTGATGTATTGTTAGTGCCGCCGTTTGCCGAGGAAATGAATAAATCGCGCCGCATGTTCGCCATGCTCGCAGAGCAACTTGCAGCATCGGGTATTGGCGTTTTGAGTATTGATCTCTTTGGTACGGGCGATAGTCAGGGCGATTTCAACGATGCGCGCTGGGCTACGTGGTTGAGTGATATAGATTGTGCTATGGCTTTTTTGCGCCAGCGTAGCGCGCAGAGGATCGCTGTGCTTGGTTTGCGTGCCGGTGCTTTACTCGCACTGGAGTTTCAACGCCGTGAGCCCAGTTGTTTTCGCGCTATCTTGCTTTGGCAGCCGGTGCTCAACGGTGCCACCTACATGAATCAATTTTTGCGTCTAAGAGTTGCGGCCGATCGTTTGGAAAATCGTCCACAAGCAACCACGACTTCGATGTTGCGGACGCTGTTGGCAGAAGGTCAGACGCTGGAGATCGGCGGCTATGAACTGCATCCCGCGTTGTTTGAATCGTTGAGCCTGTGTAATGTTGAGGCGCCTGATAACGCTGTGACAATTCCGATTCATTGGTTTGACGTGTCATCGCAAGAGCCGGGGCTTGCGCCATCAGCCTCCACGCGGATTATGCAGGCATGGCGTGAGGCGGGGGCAGACGTCATGTTTCATTCAGTGCCAGGTCAATCATTTTGGGATGCCCAAGAAACTACTACAGTTCCCGCGCTATGCGACCAAACCGTGAGCGTATTGAGATCCTTGTAATATGAGCGACGTTACCGAACATGTGGTTCGCTTTGTCTGTGAAGGCGAGGTGTTGTTCGGCATTACACACTTGCCACGACCAGCATTGACGCGCGGCGTTCTTATTATCGTGGGTGGGCCACAATATCGTATTGGTAGTCATCGTCAGTTTGTTCTACTCGCGCGGGAGCTTGCACAACAAGGCGTTCCGGTGATGCGCTTTGATGGTCGCGGCATGGGTGACAGTACTGGGTCTGCGCCCCATTTTGCTGATACCGCAGCGGACATTCGCGCTGCAATGGATGCTTTTTTTCAGCAGTCCGCTGGCTTGCGAGAAGTAGTGTTGTGGGGCTTGTGTGACGGCGCTTCGGCAGCGGCGTTATATGCACATCAAGATTCCCGCGTCACGGGCATTGTGATGGTGAATCCGTGGGTGCGCACGGAATCGGGCTTAGCGAAAACCTATTTTCGCCACTATTATTTGCAGCGGTTATTGTCGCCAGGCTTGTGGCGGAAGATCGCTAAGGGCGAATTTAGTGTACGTGCGGCAGGTGTTTCGTTGTGGTCTAATATCTTAACTGCATTGGGCCGATCGCGCGCAGAAGTTGATGGTGAAGCGCAGCGCGGCGGTGCGAACGTCACAGCGTCGTTACCGGATAGGCTGTTGGCAAGCTTGCGTCAGTTTAAGGGTGAGGTATTAATCATTTTAAGCAGTAATGATTTAACCGCAGCAGAATTTGCCAGTTTATTACAGCAGCCGAATTGGCGCGCATTGTTGGCCTCCTCGCGCTTTGAGCGGAATGAATTACAGGGCGCCAGCCACACTTATGCAAAGCGCGAATGGCGCGATCAAGTGACTAAGTGGACCGTCAATTTCGTCCGGCAAATACCCAAATAAAACCGCCGTAGGATTTCAATTTTTCCGTAGTAGCGTAGTCGAAGTCTTTGTCTAGAGCGGGGCGCGCACTAGGACGTCGCTTCCCCTTCATCATGCGAACAATAATACCACCAAGCCAGCCCCCAGCCCGCTGTGGCGAGCAATACGTCAGTGATATCAGGATAGCGTCCGGGTATATATTGCTGAACTAATTCAAGTGAAAAAGCGAAACAAAACACTAAAATTCCGCCTGTCACCACAACCGTTTTTAGTCTGCGCGGTTTTCGATGAATAACCAGAAACGCCAAGGCGGCAAATGGCCATAGCGAAGCGGACAAATCGGCTAAGCCCATTACCGTTCGCATCTGACCGCGAAACGGAATCCAATTAATATCGCGCAACAATATATTGTACGGATTGCTGGCGTGTACGGTGTCCACAACTAATGCCGCAATCAAAGCGCAGGCAGCTAAGACGGTCGTATGCGTTTTAGGCCGCATGATCGCGTAGACCACCATTCCGCTGACGGCCCCTGATATCGCTTCTAACGACAATTGCCGGCCAATCACTGGGACTTTGAAGAGCAGAACCGCTACAACAAATCCGACTAGCAATCTAAGATGTGGTCGCTCAGGTTTTATGATCAACGATGATAAAGCGCACAAGGCGAAAATATTTAGCGTATAGGTGCTCGCTTGCCAAAAATCGAATGTTGCGAGGTTATTGAGTGTATGCCAGATAGGTTTTAAACCGTGGCGCAGGGTGGCCATATCGAGCGAAGGAACGAGCGGCATTAGCTGTGACAGCGCCCACAGCCCGATCACAATCAAGCCAACATTTGTTACTGCGCCGGGGAGAAACCACTGCTTACGGAAGTGCGCTAGCGAGCGGTAAAAAACCGAGGTACCGCTAAAAATAGAACTCAGGCCCGCGCCAAGAAATGAGCCCGTACTGTTGAGTGCCACATCCGCCAATGAGCTAACGCGATTGGGCAACATCAGTTGCAGATATTCCAGACTGAAGCTTAGCAATGTGCCACAGGTCGTCGCAATCAAGACCGTCGTCCAGACACCAAAGCGTTTTTTCAGTAATTGCCCCAGTAACAGGCCTAGCGGAATATAGACCAACAAGTTGGTAATAAAATCAGATTTAGCCAGCCTTTTTGGCCAGTGGAGAAAGGGTTCAAGTGTAAGCGTGGCGTGCCACTGCCAATTAAATGGGTACAGCGTGCCGTAGATCAAAAGCAGCGTATAGACACAACATAGACCGGTTAAAAAGCGGCGATAGGCGCGTTCGGACGAGTTGGTAGGATTGACCATTGTTGCGTGAGAGTCGTTATATCAAGATTTCGCGTGGCGGGGGATGGCTCAGAAAATTAATGGGGCTCGCCGTAGCCCCATAAGCGCCCGATTGCATGACCGCGATCAAATCACCCACTTCTGCCGCGGCCATATCCATCTTGTCCGCCAACACGTCCAACGGCGTGCACAAAGGCCCCACCACACTGGCGATTTCGCGCTGGAGGGAAGCCGCTTTATTGGCCACTATCACGGGATAGTTTTTACGCAACACTTGTCCGAAATTACCCGACGCGGCAAGATGATGGTGCAGGCCCCCATCTGTTACCAAAAACACTTGACCACGTGAAATTTTACGATCGATCACGCGGCAAATGTACACGCCTGCTTCGCCAACAATATAACGCCCAAGCTCAACGATAATTTCTATACCGGATAAACGTTGCGCATATTGAATAAGCATTTTGTGTAGATTTGCGCCGATCGGCGCAAGATCTAAAGGTTCGTCGCCAGCAAAGTAAGGAATACCAAAGCCACCGCCAATGTTTAACCACCTTGCCGGCTGCGGTGCGTGTTCAAGTAGACGCGACGCAAGCTCGAAGGTTTTTTGCTGCGCCTCAATAATCGCCGTGCTGCGCAGATTTTGCGAGCCGCAATAAATATGCAGACCAATAAATTGCGTATGCCGCCATCGATATTGCTGAAGCAACGCCGGAACGCATTCGGCATCAATGCCGAAGGGTTTTGCGCCGCCACTCATTTTCATGCCTGACGATTTCAATTCAAAGTCGGGATTAACGCGAATGGCGATTTGCGCGACGCGCCCTTGTTCTTGCGCCAGTTGGTCAGTAGCGTCGAGTTCGCGTTCCGATTCGACATTGATAACAATGTCGGCTGCAACCGCAGCCGCTAATTCTTCGCGCGTTTTGCCTGGCCCTGCAAAGCTGATATGTTGAGGTGGTGTGGCAGTGGCCAACGCAACGCGCATTTCACCCACTGAGGCAATGTCGAAACCGTCGACTAAACTCGCCAAATGTTGCACGACCTCCGGCATTGGATTGGCCTTAATCGCGTAATGCAATTTGATCTGTGCAGGCAGATGGTGGCGAAGTTCGCCAACACGTTTGGTGAGTTCATCGCGCTCATACACATAGAAGGGCGTGCGCCCGACACGCTCGGCTAGCGCTACTACTGATCCACCGCCAATTTCAAGGCAATTGTCTACAATTTTGATGCGTCGCAGAGCGGCAAATTCGTTTGAAGCCATGCGTTATTGCCCTCGCGCGTGATGCTGGATTTCTTGCAATAAAAGCGGCCGATCAATCTTACCGTTCGCATTACGCGGCAACTCTGCACGAATAACAAAACGTGTCGGTGCCATAAACGCGGGCAATAGTCGTTGGCATGCGATTTTCAGCGCATCTATATCAACATTTTGCGTCCCTGCGGGCGGTGTTACCACGACCACAATTTCTTGCCCTAATAGCGCATGGGGAATACCCAATGCCGCTGCGTGTTCCACCTGGCCTGTGCCATAAATCACTTCTTCAATTTCACTTGGGCTAACGCGATACCCAGAGGTTTTAATCATATCGTCTTTACGCCCGACGAAGTACAGGTAACCTTCCTCATCCATGCGCACCGTATCGCCAGACCAGACTGCGATGTCGTGCAGCGGCAAGCCCAACTCGCGATGCGCGACCGGACGAAAACGCAACGCAGTCGCCTCAGCGTTATTCCAATACCCCATCGACACCAACGCGCCACGGTGTACCAATTCACCCGGTTCATTCGGGGCGCACTCAGAGCCATCTTCGCGCAGGACCATTATTTCAGCATTCGGAATCGCTTTGCCCATCGAATTGGGTCGCTTGTCCAATTGCTCGGGTGGCAGGTAGGTGGAACGAAATGCTTCGGTGAGGCCGTACATT
>JANPPH010000086.1:0-9875 GCA_031428395.1 Gammaproteobacteria bacterium | reverse complement strand
GTAACAATTGGGCGGCCGCGTTGTCCAGATACCATTCGCATTGGCCTTTAGGTTTAATCATTTGCACCGGCAAGTCGGCAGACGACGTGTTTGAAAATACCCGTCGGACAATATCCGCTTTTTGATCGCCCGATACCAATATCATGATGTTCCTAGCATTATCGATAACCGGAAAGGTAATGCTTATCCGCCAAGCGTCTAGTTTCGCTACATGTACGGTGTCAACTAAGGCATTGTATTGCCGCAAAATGGGGGTGTCGGGAAACAGCGAGGCGACGTGCCCATCGTTGCCCATGCCAAGTAATACTAGATCGAACTGTACCTGACCACAGGGGGATTTGGGTAGGTTTGTTTGCAGCGTCATCGCGTAGTCTCGAGCTGCCTGCGACAGATCCGGCATTTCGCCGTGAATGCGGTGGATGTGTTCTTTTGCGAACGGAACACGGCTTATTAGGGAGTCCTGAACCATGCGATAATTGCTGTCGGGATGATCGGGCGGCACGCTGCGTTCATCACCGAAATAGAGATGGATTTTTTCCCACGGGATATGATCGGCAAAGCGCGGCGAACCGAGGCGTTGATAAAGTTGCCGTGGTGTGGTGCCGCCAGCCAGCGCAATATGGAACTCACCGCGTTCGGAAATCGCCCTTTTAAGCAATACTAAAATTCTCTCGGTGGCGCCCGAGCTAAGGTCGTTTAGGTCAGAGAAAATGCGTAATGTCATAGCTTCACTTGGGTAAAAGTTGCGTTTCTAGCCACACACCTGTAAGGCCAGCCGGGCTTGGGCGGCGAATTGCAAAAAACCACGCCGGTGCTCGGGCGTAATCGGATCCTTATTAATCGCATTGTCGGCATAAAAAAATCCCACTGCTTTAGTGCTGCTGCGCAGAGAAGATATTATAAAGCTAGTTGTTCCAGTCACCGCCGCGAAGTCGCTACGAATCAGATCATTCCAGCTGGGTTCGTTTACGTCCTCAACGGTTAGATCGGCTCCTTCCATCAAAATCTTTGAAAATAAATCTGTTTTTACATTAATTGGATAAGAAAAATAGCTTTTTAACGTATCAACGCCTTCGCCAATGGCAATTCGCCCCGAGTAGCCTGTGCGTTGAGGGTTAATTAAGCAAAGCATCGCCCGATCAAAGCCGACGCCACGCTGCAAGCCCTCTAATACTTTAACAAACAACACGCTTAAGCTTGCTGAATTTGTTACCAGAGCCGTAATTTCTTGGATAATTTCCAATTGCACGGTGGGGTTGCTTCGACTAGCCGGGGGAGTTGGCGAAGAGGCTGCAGCGGGCGCGATGGATGTTTGTGTTATCGATGGTTGAGCCTTGACGGGTACCGCGACTATGTTGGGTGCTGAGGCGAGCGGTTTCGCATTTTGCTTTTGCATAAGCGTAACAGGTACAAGCGTTGCCGTTGTTCTGGCCGCGTTACCCCCTGAGGCGGAAGTTTTAAGGGCTACAACCTCTGTCTGCGCGGCCTTTGCCGACGCGGCGCTGCTACTGGCATAAAAGGAAAACATACGTGCGAGCTTATCGCGCTTGTCATCGCCGCTCTCTAGAACGGTCGGCTGAAGAAATTTTTCGTCTAGCCCGTACTCTTTGGCGAGATCACATGACATTTTGAACGAACTGTTGAGGCTATTTTCGATGATGTCTGTAGAGACCCCGGCCGCTTTAGAGATCTCGCCCAGTAACTCATGCAAGCTTTTCTCTGGCGTACCATGCTCGACGTACAAAGAGCCCACCGCTTGTGTCGCAAAAGAGGCCAGGGCGTGGTTTAGCTGCGAGGTGCTTTTTACGTTGCCGGCAATTTTTGGATCGTAATCTTTCAGCGTACTGATCACTTTAGAAGGGAATTCCCATGTCGTCGCCATGGTCTGGCCGACTTCGGCTAAGCTCATGCCTAATACGGCTTTTTGCGCTTGTAGCCACGATACATTGTCTTTCTTGGTCAGCGTCAGTATCTCAATGAATTTATCTGGCAGGAAATAGCCGACGGCAATTTCGCCAAGGCCGTGCAGCAACGCACAAATGTAACTTTCTTCGATATCTTTGATGCCGCATTTCATGGCCACATCGCGAACAAAACCGGCAGTTAAATAGGCGCGTACGACCATATTACTGAGGCCTACGCTGGGGTGCTGATGCTGGAAGCTCTCTATAAGCTTGAGTGTGAGACAAAGATTTTTGACGGTATCAAAGCCAAGCAATACTACTGCACGCGTTACGGAGCCTATTTTGCCCATGCCACGGTTAAAATAAGGTGAATTGGCGAGCGCCAAGAGTTTAACGCTCAGGTTTACGTCTTTCATGACCGCTTGCGCCAGCTCCATAGAATGGGCATCTGGATCTGAGCTGACGCGCCGCACGATGGTTAGACTAGTGTTAAATATCGGCAAATCGCCGACCTTGTCGATACGCGCTTTGATGCTTTTGAGTGTTTCGTCAGCGGTCATGCAAGTCACTATTCGCTAGAAAACTGATTTACTATGCAAGAATCGTTCACAACTTCTTATCGTTGTGGAGAATGCAATACGTTTGCGTTCATGTCGCTTGCTTCTTCTTCATCTGGCCGTTACTCTTTCTCATTTGGCGCTTTTTTGTCAGCATTCGGGAGCGATAGAATGGAACTGTGGATGGCGGTGTTGGGGGCGGCATTATTGGTTGGTGGCGTGGTGGTTGGCGCGTTTTACGGGCGTTATCATGCCGGTGGAGCACGGAAGGCGGAAGATTTACAGCAACAACTAGATGAATCGAAAGATAAGTTCGAAGAATACCAGCAAGATGTGAATCAACATTTTCGCACCACAGCCGAGTTGGTCAATGCTATGACGGCCAGTTACCGCGCCGTATACGAACATTTGGCGGCGAGCTCCGCTAAGCTTTGCCCCAATGAGCCGACTATGTTGCGCTTGGCCGAGCCGACGGAAAAACTTCTAAAATACGCGGATCCAGCCCAGATTCCTTCAGTGGATGTCGTCAATAATACGGCGGAGCTAGCGAATAACGGCGAGAACTCAACTGCTGTTGTCGAGACCGAGGTGCAAACGGACACGCCTGTAGCAGAGCCTGTGGTCGATCAACGTATCTATCATTGAGCCCTCGCCTTTAAGCATTTTCGCCAACTTGCTAGTGGTCTGTCGGACAGACCACTAGGCCCGTTAGAATTATCGCCTCTTACAGGTACTCACGCCTAATATCGGGTAGCCAGGGCAAAAACGAAAAATACCGGTGAGTAACGGCGCAATGCCGATATAACCCCACATGCCGATTTGCCCTGTTGCGGCGAGGCCGATAAGCGCCAAACCTCCGATAATGCGTAAAGCTCGATCAATAGTGCCGACGTTCGCTGTCATTCTAATGTTTGCTCCGAGTTATAGTTGAGGGGATTCCTGGGTAGAATTGGGGTTTGTGGGTGCTGCGAAATAGTCAAAGGCCTCATTGAGACTAAGGAATAGGCGGCCAGATAGATCATTCAGAAAAGCGTCATGCCGGAGTCTATCCATGACAGGTCCTTTTATCTCGGCGAAATGTAGACGAATACCATTTTCGTTGAGCGATCGATTGAGGTTGCTAAGCATTTCTAGCGCGGTTGTATCGATGCGATTTACCGCGGACAAAATCAAAATCAGATCTTTGACCTTGTCATTCTCCGCCAACAAGGCGATTGCTTGATCTTCCACTGCATGAGCGTTGCCGAAGAAAAGACTTTCATCGATGCGCAATGCCACGACGCCGGGTAGTGTTTCCACGTTGTGCCGTTTTATATTGCGGAAATGCTGTGTCCCGGGCACGCGGCCAACGACCGCCATGTGCGGTCGACTACTGCGCCAGATAAACACGCTAAGTGATAGCACGACACCGAGCACTATGCCTTCTTCTACGCCTAGCAACATCACCCCTACTGCGGTGGCGATCATCGCAAGTCCGTCGGCGCGATCATAGCGCCAGGTATGGTAAAACGCCTTGATATCGATCATGCCTATGACCGCGACGATAATAGTGGCAGCAAGTACGGCATAAGGTAGCGTTCTAAATAATCCTGTTAATCCAGCTACCACGCCGAGCATGAGGGTAGCCGATATAATGCCCGCGAGGGGCGTATTGGCGCCTGCAGAAAAATTCACCACCGAGCGCGCAAAACCACCTGTGACTGGATAACCACCTGATATCGCGCTCGCTACATTTGATGCGCCCAATGCAAGCAACTCTCGATCCGGCTTGATCCGTTGACGTCTTTTGAGCGCTAACGATTGGGCCACGGAAATACTTTCCACGAAGCCCACCAGACCGATTAACAGCGCGGGTAAAAATAGCGACGACCATTGCTCTGAGCTAGGCAACGAGGCGCCAAGCGACGGTAATTGCGCGGGTACATGGCCGACAACCCTAAGACCCGCGCTATGTTCAAGGTCGAGCGCCCAAACAAGCGCTGTCGCAATAATCACCACAAACATGGGTGCGACTTTGCTCAACAATTCGGCAATGTTAGATGCGAGTCCCGCCCACGTGAGTGCGCGCGGCAGCCATGAACGTGATAGCTGCAATAACACGATAGCGGTGATGCCAATGACAAGCGATGTAGCGTTGAAACCGGAGAGTTGCGACACCAAATTAGTGGATAACTCGATCACCGTTACGCCGTCCGCGCTTACGCCTAAAATATGTTTAATCTGCCCCAAGGCAATTAGAATTGCGGCGCCTGCAATAAAGCCGTTGATCACCGGATGACTAAGAAAATAGGCTATAAAGCCCAAGCGCAATATACCGAAGATCAATAAAATCAAACCCGATAACAGCGCGAGGTGACCGGCAAGTGCAATGTATTCCGCCGAACCTGCAGTTGCCAGGGGCGCCAATGCGGTCGCCGTCATAAACGACACCACGGCTACAGGACCCACCGCAAGGGTCATGCTGGTGCCTAATAGCGCGTAAACAACAAGCGGCAAAATGCTCGCGTAGAGACCGACTTCCGGTGGCAATCCCGCTAGCGATGCATACGCAAGACTTTGCGGAATTAACATCACGGTTACGATTAAGCCCGCCGTGACATCACCCATAAGTGAGGCGCGTCGATAGTTTTGCAACCAAGCAGGTTGCCAGGATGGGTTAACAGGTTTCACGGTGACAGGTATAGTATTTAACGTGTGCGCGACTAAAGTTTGGGCTTGGGCTCATCACGTTTGCGACATGTTAAAAAGCTGGTTCGAACGATTGCCAGTTCGGCAAAACGCCGCAATGGGTTTAGGTAACGTGTCGAGCAGGTGCTTAAAGTCAGTCACTTGTTGCGGAGTAATGTGCCCGGGGATCACGGGTAGATAAGCGTAACCAAGGCCAATCGATTTTGCCTCATGCTCAAGGTCAGCGCTTGCGGGTTGGGCAGCACCGCCCTCTCCGTCGGGCCGATTATTGATCACGCTTTTGAAGCCTATGGCCTTGAGTTCGTGCAGATCGGCGCTTGAAATTTGACCCAACGTGGCAAGCTCGGGCGTATGCTGAACATAGATAACGGTCATGAGTCTCCTTCTTACGCTTTTTTGGCACGATTGAGGAACTCGTAGCTCGCCATTCCGGCAAGCATCGCCGCGACAAATACCAACGCCTTGGTTTCGCCTGCACCGATGGCTACTATTGCAGGGCCAGGACAAAATCCAGCCAAGCCCCAGCCGATACCAAACACCACGCTTCCCAAAATTAAACGCCGATCGAGGTGACGCGCAGAGGGAATTTGCATGGGTAAATCGAGCAAGGTTTTGGTTCGGCCTTTGGCCACCGTGAAGGCCACAAGCCCCACACCAATGGCACCCGCCATCACTAATGCAAGTGAAGGGTCCCATACCCCGGCGAGATCAAGGAAGCCGAGAACTTTGCTTGGGTTCGCCATGCCCGCGACAATCAAACCGATGCCAAAAATGAGACCACTAATCAATGCTGAAAACGCTGCCATAGTATTATGCTCCCACCACATGCCGGATGATGTAAACCGTTGCGAAACCTGCGCCCATAAAGCTGAGTGTCGCGACCAATGAACGAGGTGACAAGCGCGATAACCCACACACGCCATGGCCACTCGTGCAGCCCGAGGCATAGCGCGTTCCTACCCCGACTAAAAGGCCAGCTGCGATTAACATCGGGAAATTTGCGTCGATGGTGATGCCGGGCAACTCGGCGAAAAAGCCGTAAACCAAGGGTGCGATCAATAATCCTGCAATAAATAATAGGCGCCAAGCGATATCACCGCTTTTTGGTTTTAAAAGACCGCCTACAATGCCGCTGATGCCTGCAATGCGGCCATTCAACAACACAAACATCGCCGCAGCGAGGCCAATAATTAGGCCGCCAATTAGCGCGGTCATTGGCGTGAAATTCGCCCAGTCAATTAGCATATCGAAGGCTCCTGTTGTTTGGCACAAAACAATTCATACAAGGTTTCTAACACGCGCAATGCTTCAATGCTCGCTACGCTGTAATAAATATGCTTGCCGTCGCGCCGAGTTGCCACCAATCCTTCATTGCGCAACACGCTTAGTTGTTGCGAAAGAGTCGGTTGCCGAATATCCAACAATTCTTCCAACTCACCTACTCGTCGCTCGCCTTTTGCGAGTTGGCACAGCAACAGTAACCGATCCTCGTTGGCGAGCGTCCGCAGCAGAGTACAGGCATCTTCTGCCGAACGGCGAATTTGCCCAATATCCAAATTTTCAATCTCCAGCATAAACGAGCGCCTCATGTGCAAACCTACTTGCCAATAATATGTTGCATAATAGTTTGTTTGTCAATAGTATATACAAACATATACTATTAGTTAGTAGGGAGATATTTAAATGAAACCGAATATAGAAGCTTTTTTCGACAAAACCACGTCAACAATTAGCTACGTGGTTTATGAGAAACCGGGAAGCGCATGCGCAATTATCGATTCAGTGCTGGGCTATGATCCAAAATCGGGCCGTACCACTTCAGCCCCGGTTGAACCGTTGCTAGCCTTCATTCGCAAAAACGGACTAATCGTGGAGTGGATACTCGAAACCCATGCCCATGCTGATCATTTGTCTGCCGGGGCTTTTTTACGCGAGCAGTTGGGTGGGACGCTCGCCATTGGCGAAAACATCCGCAATGTGCAAGGCGTGTTCAACAAAATATTTCATTTAGAACCGGAATTTAAGACCGACGGATCACAGTTCGACTATCTTTTCAAAACCGAGGAAACCTTTCGTATCGGCAACCTGGAAGCCAAGGCACTCTTCGTACCCGGCCATACCCCAGCCGATGTGGCCTACATGATCGGCGATGCAGTTTTCGTCGGCGACACGTTTTTCATGCCGGATGTTGGCACGGCCCGCTGCGATTGTCCCGGTGGCGATGCAAAAACGCTTTACGCGTCTATGCGACGCTTGTTGAGCATGCCTGCGGAAACACGTTTATTCATGTGCCACGACTATCCCCCATCGACTCGCGAGGTGCGCTGGGAAACCACCGTCGCGGAACAACGCGCTAACAATATTCAAATCCGTGATGGCATTAGCGAGCAAGATTTCATCGCCATGCGCACTGCGCGCGACGCAACACTTGACATGCCGACGCTGATTTTGCCCTCTATACAGGTGAATATTCGCGCCGGCGAGTTGCCCCCCGCCGAAGGCAATGGCGTCGCCTATCTGAAGATACCATTGAATGCCTTATGAAATCACGAAGATTCCAAACGACATTCAGCGTGTGGCTTTGAGAAAGTTACGCATGATTCACAACGCACAAAATCTTGCCGATCTTCGTTCGCCGCTTGCAATTCGGTTGGAAAAACTAAGTGGCGACCGCAACGGGCGATATAGCTTATGTTTTTTTATCGAAGGTTAAAAAGCTGTAGTTGAACTCATTACGCTCATCTGCTTCATGATCCTCACGCTCAACTATTACCCAATCATTCCAGCCGAAGGAAGGAAAAAAGGCGTCGCCTTCGGCGAGTGTGGTGTGAACCAGCGTGAGGTAGAGGCGATGCGCAAGGGGTAGGGTTTGGGCATAGAGGGATGCGCCGCCAATGATCATGGATTCCGGTTCTTGCTGGGTAAGGGTCAGGGCTTGTTCTATGGAGTGTACGATGTCACAGCCTGGTGCTCGAAATTCGGCATTGCGGCTGATGACGATGTTGCGACGATTTGGTAGCGGCTTGCCGATAGATTCAAAGGTAGTGCGACCCATGACGATGGACTTGCCCATCGTTAATTTTTTGAAATGTTTAAGGTCGGCAGGGAGATGCCAAGGTAGCCGATTGTGAATGCCGATGACGTGATGTTGATCCATCGCCGCGATCAGTGACACAACTGTCATACCGCAACGGGCGCCTTGATGGCTGGATGGCTTTGATAACCCACCAACTGAAAGTCGTCGTAGCTAAAGTCAAAAATCGAATCGATAGCAGGATTGAGTTGCAGTTGCGGTAATGGATAAGGCGCGCGCGCGAGTTGGGTGTCAGTTTGTTCTAAGTGATTGCGATATAAATGCGCATCACCCAAGGTGTGGACAAAATCGCCAGGCTTCAAATTAGTAACTTGCGCGATCATCATGGTCAACAATGCGTAGGAGGCAATGTTGAACGGGACGCCCAAAAAAATATCGGCGCTGCGTTGATAGAGCTGACAAGAGAGTTCGCCGTTAGCGACATAAAATTGAAAGAAGGCATGACACGGCGGCAAGGCCATGTTATCAATTTCGCCAACATTCCAAGCGCTGACAATTAAGCGACGTGAGTTAGGATTGGTTTTTATATCGTGGATCAGTTGGCTGATTTGGTCGATGGTGCGGCCGTCTTTGGTGGGCCATGAACGCCACTGTGCGCCATAAATTGGGCCAAGCTCGCCGTTTTCATCGGCCCACTCATCCCAAATGCTGACGCCATTTTCTTTCAGATAACGCACATTCGTCTCGCCGCGCAAAAACCAGAGTAGTTCGTGAATGATCGAGCGTAAATGCAATTTTTTCGTCGTCACGACAGGAAAGCCTTGGCGTAAATCGAAGCGCATTTGATAACCAAATACACTCAATGTACCGGTACCCGTTCGATCTTCCTTGACCACGCCGTGATCTTTGACGTAACGCATTAATTCTAAATATTGTTGCATGCTCTTAAACTTTTTTCGCCGGTCGATAAGCTAACCCTAACAACAAAATGCCACCCAATATCATGGGTGTAGATAAAATTTGTCCCATGGTTAGCCAATCTAGGGCGAGGTAACCTAAGTGCGCGTCGGGTACGCGGACGAACTCCACAGCAAAGCGAAATAAGCCATAAAACAATAAAAATAGACCTGACACCGCCATGGTGGGACGCGGCTTGCTAGAGAATAGCCAAAGAATAATAAATAACACTAGGCCTTCAAGAAAAGCTTCGTAAAGCTGTGAAGGGTGGCGCGGCAAAGGCCCGCCTTCGGGAAAGACCATGGCCCAAGGAGCCGTTGAGACTTGCCCCCATAATTCACCGTTAATAAAATTGCCGATGCGTCCCGCGCCCAAGCCAATTGGCACTAGTGGGGCGATAAAGTCGGACACTTGGAAAAAATTGCGACCGGTTTTGCGTCCATACAACCACATCGCGGTGATGACACCCAGCAAACCGCCATGGAAAGACATTCCGCCTTCCCATACTTTGAAAATGCGCAGTGGTTCATCAATGTAGGCAGCTAAATCGTAAAACAAGATATAACCAAGACGGCCGCCGAGTACCACGCCCATTCCCATGTAAAAAATGACATCATCCATTTCAATCGGTTTCCAACCCGAATTGGGTTGGCGTGCGCGCCAGCGGCCAAGCCACCACGCGGAAGCAAAGCCGATGAGGTACATCAAGCCGTACCAGTGCACTTTTAGCGGACC
>JANPPH010000085.1:0-15819 GCA_031428395.1 Gammaproteobacteria bacterium | reverse complement strand
TACGCGGCGCGTTTGACGCCTGGCCTGGCATCTCGTCTGCAAGCCGCCAATTGTTCAAGTTATTCTTGCTCGGCTCCTAAGGGTTTTAAGGGGTGTTTCTGTTTTGGAATCGCTGCCCCTTAGCGCTTTTTGAAATCGGCCGCAGACATTGGGGACCTCTATAAATTCGCTCAAGCTGCGCTGGCAAGGCCCCTATATATTAAGGTCGGCCGAAAAAGCGTCCGCTCCTGCGCATCCTGCGCCCGCGGCATTTGTGCATCCATGCGCAGCACAGTTTACACGAAGTAAATGAGCATTTTGAGGACGCCCAAATATATAAGGGCAACGCCGCTAGCGCGGCTTTAGCGAATTTATAGAGGTCCCCAATAGTTGTTCAACCACCGCTATCGTTGCTCGTTGCATCGGTCGACCGTCAACCGGGCTTGGCGGCGCTTGGCGAATGCCGTCAATGGGGAATACGGTTAGCTCTATCGTCGTTTCTCCAGCTAAAAAGCGAAACACCGGATATTCCATTTTCTTGTTTTTTGTCGAGTTGGTACGTTTGATATCTTCTTCAAAAGGTATGCGTTCGTCGAAGAGAAATAGGCCGACTTCCTCCGCTGTGTCGGCGAACAAATGAATCATTACATCTGAGTGTTCGCTCGCAGTGCCCGCTAAGATAGGCCCAACAAGGCGCGGGTTGAATTTTTCAAAACGTCGCATCGCCTTTATTGCGGTTTGACGCAATCTGCGTAACGTCGCCAGACCTGCTGCACCTGCGAACAAACGTTGATGTTCCGCCAATGCTTCTTCGATCTGCGCATTGTCGGGTAAGTTGCTTTTGCTATCAAGGCCTAGCCGCAGCACGGCCTTTTGCTTGGCGCTAAAGTAGCTTGTTACGCCCTCTTCCGCCATTAAACGCGCAGCTTCCAAGGCAATACGTCGGCGTATTTCTTGATTCCTTCGATCCACGTCCAACCTCCCATTTTTAACCCAGATTTTCCATTAGCACTTTACTGCAGCTGGCTTACGCAAAATTGAGACTTAAAAAAGTTGCTCGGGAACGCTAATTGATTGCTCGCCATTAGGGCTGACCATCGGTGAATCAGCATATTGCTTCGGTGCATATTCTGCCTGAAATGTCTCGTAAATCGCATTTGGAAGATTCGTATCGGCGAGCAAGCCGGTGGCTGGATCGATGCGCGCCGAGACCAGTCCACGAGGGCGTGCCATCGTACTTTCGGGCATGCCCTTCAATGCAACAGCCATAAAATCCATCCAAATCGGTAATGCCCCTTCGCCGCCCGTTTCTTGGCTGCCGAGCGGCTGCGGGTCGTCAAACCCTAACCAACTTACGGCCAAGACGTTGGAGTTAAATCCGACAAACCATGCATCGCGATGATCGTTGGTGGTGCCGGTTTTTCCAGCGAGATCTTGACGGTTAAGCTGCAGTGCCTTGCGTGCGGTGCCGCGTCTAATTACATCAGACATCATTGACGTCATTAAATAGGCATTCTGTGGAGAAATGATGCGTGGCGCTGTGCCGGGCGGTGGCGGTGACGGCGCTAGAGCAACCGTTGTAGGTTCATTCGTAGCTAAAGTGGTGGTAGTCTCTGCGCCCACATCGGCAACCTCGCAGGTGTCGCAAGCCTTGACGGGTTCGGCCTGTAAGAGCACCTGACCATTGATGTCCTCTATACGCGCGATAATATGCGGGTCGATCAGATAGCCGCCGTTGGCGAAAGCGGCGTGGCCACGCGATAACTCTAGCGGTGTGACCGTAGCGCTGCCTAACGCGAGAGACAAGTTGGCGGGCAACAGATCTTTTCGAAAACCAAATTTGGCCGCGAATTCCACCGCGTAATCCAAACCGATCATTTCCAATAGTCTTATAGATACGAGGTTGCGTGAAGCAGCTAAGGCTTCTCGAAGCCGTGTTGGCCCGTAAAACTCCCCACTGTAATTCTCCGGTCGCCACACTCCTTCGAGGGAAGGATCATCAAACACGACCGGCGCGTCATTAACAATACTGGCAGGCGTAAAGCCTTTGTCCAAGGCCGCCGAATACACGAATGGCTTAAAGCTCGATCCGGGCTGGCGATAGGCTTGGGTCACTCGGTTGAAATTGCTGCGAAAGAAATCGAAGCCACCGACTAAGGCCACAATGGCGCCATCCTTAGGATTGATCGCAACAAACGCACCTTCAACAGTGGGCAATTGGGCTAAGTGCCAGGTGTTGTCATATTGGAGATGAGCGCGTATGACATCGCCCACCTTGACGACGTCAGCCGCTTTGCGGGGCATCGGCCCACGGCTATTCGCGCTTAGATAAGGCGCGGCCCATGACAGGCCTTTCCAGGAAATATCGATGGCTTCCCCGTTGGGTAACAAAGCGCTCACTGATTTTTCAGCAACAGCAGTCACAACGGCTATCTGTAACCCTCCCATTATGGCTTGCGAACGAGGCAGCTTTGCTAAGGCATCGGTAGCGCTAGTGTTGTTAAGGTCCATGTGGCTTTCGGGGCCGCGATAACCATGTCGCCAATCATAGCTCAATATGCCCTTGCGTAAGGCGTGAATGGCCGCAGATTGCAGCTGTGAATCCAAGGTTGTGGTGATGCGCAAGCCTGATACGTAGGCGTTCTCGCCAAAGCGATCAATGGCCGCTTGACGTGCCATCTCAGCGGCGAACAGGGCTTCGCCTTCGAAGGGTAGGCCACTTAGCAGTGCCGTATCTTTTGCTTCAGTGGCGGCTTTATGGTCTTGTGGGGAAATAAAGTTTAGCTGACGCATACGCTCTAGTACGTAGTTGCGGCGAATCACCGCACGATCGGGATTAATTATCGGATTGAACTTCGACGGCGCCTTAGGTAATCCTGCAAGCATTGCTGTTTCGGCCAGAGTTAATTTCTCTAGGGACTTGCCGTAATAGACCTGAGCAGCCGCAGCGATACCATAAGCTCTATTGCCTAAGTAGATTTTGTTTAAGTAGAGTTCAAGAATTTCCTTTTTGGATAATTCGCGATCGATTTTAAGCGCAAGCAGCACTTCGTTTACTTTGCGCAGGAAGCTTTTTTCGTTGGTAAGAAAAAAGTTGCGGGCTACCTGCATGGTTATAGTGCTTCCGCCTTGAGATTTTTCGCCGGTGAGAAGCAAATTTAGCATGGCGCGGAGAATTCCCTGATAGTCGACGCCAGGATGGTCGAAGAAGCGATCATCCTCAGCCGCTAACACGGCTTTGATCATTAGGTCGGGCACTTCAGCGTAACGGATTGGAGCGCGTTTCATTTCGCCAAACTCGCCAATCAGTTTGCCATCTGCGGTGAAGACTCTTAATGGCACTTGCAACTTGATGTCTTTAATAGTTTCAGTCGGGGGTAGTTTTGGTTCGAGATAGTAGACAGCGCCAGCAGCGGCGAGACCAAGGCTCAGGCCCAGAAAAAAAAGAAGGTAGAGGCCATAGCGAAGAATCTTGAGAAAAACGTTCATAGCAGAACTCACAATGTGAACAAAATAACGAAATTAATGAGATGGGTTAATGTTTGCAAACTACAGACCGATATTACCCGGACAGCAACTGCAATTCTCGTAATTTAAATGCGAAATTGGCGGAAGTTGTTAAGGCGCCTTGGCGCATTCCAGGTGTTGCAAATGAAGATCGCGTTTCACAGTAAGGCATTTTGAGAAAATTTGAAACGAGTTAGTTACTTTACAGCACCTTAACCAATATTGGGTATGCGATAACTTAATATGTTTCAGCTCCTTGGCAATAAGGCATCTGCGCTCGTCGGCCTGGACATCAGCTCTACGGCTGTAAAGCTATTAGAGTTGAGCCAGAATGGCCCGCGTTATCGGGTCGAGTGTTACGCCGTTGTACCGCTCCCGCCCCATGCGGTGGTAGAGAAAAGTATCGCCGATGTCGAGGCGGTAGGGAGTGCCATCAATCGCGCGGTTAAGCGTTCTGGAACAAGAGCCAAATTTGCCGCTGTCGCGGTCGCTGGTTCTGCGGTTATCACAAAAATTATCACCATGCCGGCGTCACTGACGGACGCTGAGATGGCCTCGCAAATTGAGCTTGAGGCAGATCAGTATATTCCCTATCCGATGGAAGAAGTTAACCTCGACTTTGAAGTGATCGGTACATCTGACAAGAAGCCAGATTCGGTCGATGTTTTGCTTGCTGCATCGCGTAGTGAAAATGTTGATGTGCGAATTGCGGCAGTGGAATTGGGCGGCTTGATCTGCAAGATTGTCGACGTTGAAGCGTATGCAATGGAAACTGCTTTTGCGTTACTAAGTCAGCAACTAACCGATAACGGTGCTGGTAAAACAGTGGCAGTTATTGATGTCGGTGCGACGATGACGACGCTTAACGTGATTCACGATTTCAATATCATTTATACCCGCGAGCAGGTGTTCGGTGGCAAACAATTAACAGAAGAAATTCAACGTCGCTACGGCCTTTCTTATGACGAGGCGGGTATGGCAAAAAAACAAGGTGGATTGCCGGACAACTATATACCAGAAGTGTTGCAGCCATTCAAAGAGGCAATGGCGCAACAAGTAAGCCGATCGTTGCAATTCTTTTTCTCATCGAGTCAATACAACAGTGTCGATCATATTGTATTGGCGGGGGGCTGCGCCGCGATTGCGGGTGTTGACGAGTTAATAGAGCAAAAATTGGGTACGACTACTACCGTCGCAAACCCTTTCGCCAGTATGTCGCTATCGAGCAAAATCAAACCTGAGGCACTTAGCAGCGACGCATCGTCGTTGATGATTGCCTGTGGATTGGCAATGAGGAGATTCGACTAGATGACGTCGATTAACTTACTCCCTTGGCGCGAGACTCTGCGCAAAGAGCGTCAGAGACAATTTTTATCCATGGCAGGTTTTGCCGCGCTATTTTGTTTGGCGCTGGTGCTATATGCCCATTTCCATGTCAGCTCTCTCATTGATGGCCAAAATGGTCGCAACACGATGCTTGAGAGCGAAATTAAAATTGTGGAAGAACAAATTAAAGAAATTGAGGCGATTGAGAGTCAGAAAAAACGTTTGCTTGCGCGAATGGAAGTGATTCAACAACTCCAAAGTGGGCGCCCGCAAATCGTTCATGTTTTTGATGAATTAGTCTCTACGCTGCCAGAGGGCGTGTATTTAACCAAGATCAAACAGAACAGCGATTCCTTGGTGCTGGAGGGTTTTGCGCAGTCGAATGCGCGGGTTTCCGCGTATATGCGAAATCTTGATGCCTCTGCCTGGTTTGCCGATCCGAAGTTGGATGTCATACAGGCATCCGAAAGCGGTGAAGTGCAACTGCGAACGAGCAAATTTTCTCTCCAGGTAAAACAGGTGAATGAAGCTTTGGCAACGCCAGAGCAGGCCAAGGAGGCGCAATAATGGCATCTCTAAAAGAACTGAAGTTAAACGAGTTAGATTTTAACGATGTAGGTAGCTGGCCGTTGCCCGTCAAGATCGGTGCAATCGCGTTGGTTGGTCTTGCTCTGTTGTTTGCTGGATATTGGTTTGATACCAAACAGCAGCTAGCCGATCTTGATGTGGCGAAAACCCGCGAAGTAGAACTGAAGACGGATTTTGAGACTAAAGCGCATAAAGCCATCAATCTCGATCTGTACAAACAGCAAATGGCGGAGATGGAGCGTTCGTTTGGCGCGATGTTGCGTCAGCTGCCGAGTCAAACTGAAGTGGCAGAATTGCTAGCCGATATATCGCAAACCGGTTTGGCGAATGGCCTTGAATTTGATCTCTTCAAACCCAAGGACGAGATCCCTGCAGAATTCTATGCCGAGTTGCCGATACAAGTAAAAGTCACCGGCGTGTATCACGAGTTTGGCGCATTTGTTAGCGCTGTGGCGGCATTGCCACGCATTGTGACATTGCACGATATATCGATTTCGCCTGCACAGGCCAAAGAGATCAAAGGCTCGGACCTGAAGAGTGATAAAGGTGTCGTGTTGGTGATGGAAGCTACCGCGAAAACCTATCGTTATATTGAGGAGAAGGCCAAGTGAGCATTAAATCACTTTCCTTGCTTCTTGCTCAAAAGACGCGGGGCGCTTCATGCAAAATGGCTATTCCTTTAATCCTTGCCTCAGGTCTAGCGGGATGCGCGAATTCCAATTTACAAGACCTGCAGCAATATGTGCAAGAAGTAAAGAACAGCCAAAAGGGTCGTATTGAACCATTGCCCGAATTCAAGCCCTTTGAAACGTTTACTTACAATGCACTTAGCCTAAAAGATCCCTTCGTTCCTTGGCAAACTGCGGATGCGGTGAAGCGCTCGGGCCAACAGTTGGCCGGGACTGGGCCGCAACCAGATTTCAATCGACGTAAGGAAATACTAGAGCAATTTCCGCTCGACAGTTTAAGAATGGTTGGGACGCTTGAGCGCGATGGTCGCGTATGGGCCATCATCAAGGCCCCAGATGGTTTGGTGCATAGAGTTCGCGAGGACAATTACATGGGTCAGAATCACGGCAAGATCATTCGGTTAGCCGAAGGGAAGATCGAAATCACCGAGATCATGTCGGATGGTCTGGGCGGATGGATGGAGCGCCCGACTTCAGTGACGCTAGTTGAGTAATCCCAGTACAGGGGGCGATTGAATGAGTAAGCTAATGTTAGTAACAACAACTGCGGGACGAGTGCAGACAATGGGCAAGCAATTAAAACAGGCGTTTATTTTACCGATGATCGTGATGGGTCTCGCGGTGTTATCAACGATGTCTGCATCTGCGCAAGCGCAAAGCAATTCACTGTCGGACGTGAGTTTCTCATCGTTGTCTGGCAATCGAGTGCAGATAAAACTGAACTTTAGCGGCACGGTTCAAAACCCGCTCGAATTCACCATCGATAATCCGGCTCGCTTAGCCTTCGATTTTCCCGACACTGCCAATAAACTCGCCAGTCGGAATGTAAGCATCGGCATTGGTGCAGTCAAATCGTTGAGTGCAGTGGAGGCCAAAGGTCGCACCCGGGTTGTCGTGAATCTCGTCAAAATTGTTCCTTATCAAAAGCGCATCGAAGGTAACAGCGTTATTGTTACATTAGAAAGCAATGAATTAGCCACCGCCCCCGTGACGCAAAAATCTGACGTTGCAATAGCCGGACAGCTCGCGGTTAATAATGTAGATTTCCGTCGCGGAAAAGCCGGTGAGGCACGCATTTCGGTAAATTTATCTAACCCTTCAATTCCAGTGGATGTAAAAGAAGAAGGCGGCAAAATCATCGTTGACTTTATGGGTGCCAAACTGCCTCGTAATTTGGAGCGTAGATTGGATGTTGTTGATTTTGCTACACCTGTCACCACCATCGATGCTATGTCGAAAGGCAACAATGCACGTCTTGTTATTCAGACCGAAGGCGTCGCCGAGCATTTAGCATATCAATCAGAATCGCTTTTTACGATAGAAGTAAAGCGAGTTTCGAAAGCCGAGCAGGAAGTCGCTAAAAAAGAGCATCGCGGTTACACCGGCGAAAAGCTTTCACTGAATTTCCAAAACATTGAAGTGCGCGCGGTACTGCAATTGCTTGCTGATTTCGCCAGCATGAACTTAGTTACGAGTGATAGCGTCTCTGGCACAGTAACACTGCGCTTGAAGAATGTGCCTTGGGATCAGGCGCTGGACATTATTTTGAGGACCAAGGGACTGGGTATGCGCGAAATGGGTAATGTGATTCTTGTTGCGCCCGCGGAGGAAATAGCTGCGCGTGAAAAGCAAGATCTCGAATCCAAGCTGCAGATTCAGGAATTGGAAGTGTTGCGGTCCGAGCTTGTGCAAATAAATTATGCCAAGGCGGCCGATATTGCCAAGTTACTCAAGGTTAAAGAGAACAGCATGCTATCCGCCAGAGGTAGCATCACCGTGGACGACCGAACCAATACGTTGCTTGTTAAGGATACGGTTGCCAAGTTGGAAGAAATTCGCCAACTCGTCGGTGATCTCGATATTCCTATACGGCAGGTGTTAATTGAGTCTCGCATTGTAATTGCGAACAGCGATTTTAGCCGCGAACTAGGCGTACGCTTCGGTGGCACAACGGTGAGACGTAATGGCAATGATGGAATCCTTGCGGCCTCCGGTAGCGCCGAGGGTACAAATTCCATGGTTAACAGCGCAATCACTAATCTTGGCTCTACAGGAAACGCATTTCCGGTAACGACGCCATCGCTGTCAGACCGGTTGAACGTGAATCTACCAACAACAGTTGCTAGTGCAGGTCGAATTGCACTAGGCATCCTGGGCTCGGATTACTTGCTGGATTTAGAGTTGTCTGCGATGCAGGCCGAAGGCCAGGGCGAAGTGGTCTCTAGTCCGCGGGTCATCACAGCCAACCAGAAAGAAGCTGTGATCGAACAAGGTGTCGAGGTGCCTTATCTGGAAGCAAGCTCCAGCGGTGCTGCCACGGTTTCCTTCAAGAAGGCTGTTCTAAGTTTAATGGTTAAGCCGCAGATTACGCCTGATTCTAGAGTGATCATGGATTTGCGCGTGAGCAAAGACAGCGTCGGTGAGCGCTTCGGGCCAAACCAAATCCCATCCATCAACACCAGAGAAGTGACGACGCAGGTGTTGGTTGATAACGGCGAGACCGTGGTATTGGGCGGTATTTATGAGCAAACCAAGATCAGTAACAAGAGCAAAGTCCCCTTACTCGGCGACCTGCCCTTCATTGGCGCCCTTTTCCGTACGAAAAACGACACCAATGACAAAGAAGAGTTGCTGATCTTCATCACACCAAAGATTTTGAAAGAGAGCCTCAATGTTAAGTAGCGCCGTTATGTCTATCACGCAATCCGGCACAAACCAGGAAGGTACGGATTTTAGGCTTGGGATGGCTAACAAGAATTCAAGCGGAGTAATTTAGCCATGTATCAGGTCGCGAAATATTTTCTTACAGCTTTTGTAGTACTGTTGGTAGCCAGTTGCGGAGGCGGGTCGTTTGTAAGCTTACCCACTGCCGCTACATCGGTCGATAGCAGCGTTGCCTCAGTCACGGTGCTTTCAAGCAACTCGCAGTTGGCGACGGGCAGTACGCAAGGCGTGACAATCACAGCCATTGTCAAAGACGCCAACAACAATCTCATGCAAAACAAAACGGTAACGTTCTCGTCCAACTCGGGAGCATTGGCGGTCACACGCAATACGACCGACGCTGCGGGCACTGCTATGGCAACCTTGACCACAGGCGGCAACGAAACAATTCGGCGCATTACCGTTACTGCTGTTTCGGGCTCAGTTACCTCGACGGTTTATGTGGATGTAACCGGCACTACCATTACTATAAGCGGTGAAAGCTCTCAAGTACTCAACGCCACGACTGACTTGATCGTCACGCTGAAAGACTCTTTTGGCAACGCGTTGCCTAATCAAACAATCGCCGTCACTTCCGCGAATGCAAACACGTTAAGCGCGTCTACCCTCGCTACTAATTCAGCAGGGCAAGCAACTGTATCCGTAACAGGAACTACTGCCAGCACCGACACTATTCAAGCGACAGCCTTAGGTGCGACGGGTACGTTTAGTTTGTCGGTATCGCCAGACAGCTTTAGCTTTAGTTCACCATCAGCTAATGGTACTGAAGTGAATTTGGGTGTGGCGAAACAAATCGTTATTAACTGGAAGGTGAGTGGCGTTCCAAAGGTCGGCGCAACAGTTCAGCTGTCTGCGACACGCGGCACCTTGAGCGCGACGAGCGGCGTGACTGATTCGAGTGGCAATGTCACCGTCAGCATTTCATCAAGCAATGCGGGGCTTTCAACTATTACTGCTTCGACGACTAATGGCCCTACGGCTCAGCGAACGGTTGAGTTTGTCGCGACCACCGCAGCCACCATTGAAGTGCAAAGTGCCTTAGCGAGTGTGGCGCCCGGGGGCGAAAAAACTTCGATTACGGTAGTGGTAAGGGATGCAACATTTAATCTAGTAAAGAATAAGAAGATTCTATTTAACTTAACTGACAGTTCAGGCGGCACGATTTCAACTGCCACGGCTACAACAGATAGCTCCGGCCAAGCAAGTACCGTGTATACTTCAGGAAATGCAACCAGCGCTAAAGATGGCGTAATCGTTACCGCCACGGTTGAAAATACGTCGGTGGCAGGCAGTGTTGCGTTGACCGTAGGGGCGAGAGCGTTGTTTGTAGCGTTAGGCACTGGCAACACAATTATTGAGCTTGACAGTACAAAGTATCAAAATCCGTATACAGTATATGTAACGGACGCAAATGGAAATGGTGTTTCAGGCGCGGATGTCTCGTTAAGTGTGACGTCGAGTGTGTACCACAAAGGTTTTTACCGGTGGTCTGGTACGGTTTGGGTAGTCAATACCAATCCGAATCTCGGAAGCACTGGCATAAGAAATTGCCCAAGCGAAGATATCAACAAGGACGGCATTTTAAATTTTGGCGAAGATGCGAACAGTGACGGAATGCTGACCCCAGGCAATAGAGTGTCGACGACTGGTTTAGCTAAAACCGACGCGTCAGGCTTCGCTAACTTTAATCTTACCTATGCGCAACAGTACGCCAATTGGTTAGGGGTAACATTGGAAGCGCGAGCACGAGTTCAGGGCACAGAAGCAAGCGCTATAGAAAGATTTAACTTGGCGGGTTCGGCAGACGACTTCAGCAATGAAAAAATATCCCCACCCGGCCAGCCCAGCCCATTTGGTACCTCTACGGTCTGTACTGACATCAATTGAGCTAAAAGCGTCTAGACTTTTGAAGCGAAAACAGTAAACGGAAATTAAGATTGATGGCATCAGCGCAAAACATATTTCTCATTGGCCCGATGGGGGCAGGAAAAACCACCATCGGGCGGCAGTTGGCTAAGACTCTTGGGGTGGATTTTATCGATAGCGATCAGGAGATTGAGCAGCGCACCGGCGCTACGATCTCGTGGATTTTCGATATCGAAGGCGAGGCGGGTTTTCGTAGCCGCGAAGCGCAAGTGATTGACGAACTAAGCCAGCGCGATGGGATTGTTCTGGCGACCGGCGGCGGGGCAATTCTGGATGAAAATAATCGTTCCCGGTTGGCTGCGCGTGGCATGGTTGTATACCTTTCTGCGCCGCTTGAACAGCTTTTAAAACGTACCCTCAAAGATCGTTCCAGGCCTTTGCTGCAAACCCCCGATCCGCGCAACAAGCTTCTTGAGCTCATCGCGATTCGCGACCCGCTATATCGTCAAATTGCTGATTTTGTTATAGAAACTGACAAGTATACGGTCAAAAGCGCGGTAGAGGCGATCGTGCAGCATCACCGCAGCGCTTAAGTTTAGATTCGATTTAAAGTGTCGCAGAGCGATTAAGGCGACCTCCGCAGCCTCCATCGCGCTAGCGCAAAAATTCTTCCAAAAGCCCGTTAAAACCTGAAGTGCGAACTTCCGGCTAGTGGCGCGCAGACTTTCCACGTCGTGCAATTCGCGTCCCTAGTCATTGGATGTCGAGATTTGGCATTCAACCCCGATTTTTTCAGTCCTCTACTGCACTTTGCAGCTTTGCCACGAGCGCTAATGGAAAATCTGGGTTTAACTGTCACCGTAGCTTACAATCGCAGATCTCGGGACGCATTCGCCTCTCTATCATCTAAACGGTTAGTTTGGTCATGAAAACACTGCATGTAGAACTTGGCGCGCGTAGCTATCCGATTTTCATCGGTCGAGGTTTGCTCGGTCGTGCCGATGTGATCGCGCCGTACATCGCTGGCAACGAAGTCATGGTCGTTACCAATGAGACCGTGGCGCCCCTCTACCTGCAAAAATGTTTGGCGTCTTTGCAGGGCTATAGGGTCGAGACGACGGTGTTGCCTGACGGTGAGGAATATAAAACGTTAACAGTCATGACACAGATTTTCGATGCCTTGCTGAGCAAACGTTTTAGCCGTCGCACCACTGTGTTGGCGCTGGGTGGCGGTGTGATGGGTGATATGGCGGGCTTCGCCGCTGCGTGCTATCAACGCGGCGTACCCTTTATTCAAATTCCGACCACGCTACTTGCTCAAGTCGATTCCTCGGTCGGCGGTAAAACGGGCGTCAATCACCCGCTAGGCAAAAATATGATCGGCGCCTTTTGCCAGCCACGTTGTGTCATTGCCGACACGGATACGCTGAGCACCCTTGACGACCGCCAATTCCGGGCAGGTGTTGCGGAAGTGATTAAATACGGCATCATCCGCGATGCGCCCTTTTTTGCGTGGCTTGAAGAAAACATCAGTCATGTGATGCGCCGTGACCCCGCCGCGTTAAGTTATATCATTGAACGCTCCTGCCAAAACAAGGCTGAAGTCGTGGCCTTGGATGAGAATGAAACAGGAGTTCGCGCCACGCTGAACCTGGGCCACACCTTCGGCCATGCTATCGAAACGGGTGCCGGTTATGGCCAATGGTTGCACGGTGAGGCGGTGGCGATTGGGATGCACATGGCGGGGGTGATGTCGCAGCGGATGGGTTTTATTGGCGAGGCAGAGTTGGTTCGGATAACAGCGTTGTTGCGAGCGGCTCATTTGCCTATTGCACCACCAAAAGAGATCACCGCCGAACGTTTCGTGGAATTAATGAGTGTAGACAAAAAAGTTGCAGACGGCAAAATTCGATTAGTGTTGATCGCCTCACTCGGCGATGCGATCATTACCGATAAGTTTGAGTCGGCGCTATTGCGCGAAGTGATAGAACAGTGCCGCCTCGCCAACGCGGATAGTGCATACTAGGCCAATGCAAGAATTGCTCGCTCCCTACGCCTCACACGAAGGTCATTCCAAAGGCCGACGCCACCCGGAAACTGCGCCGAAATATCGCAAGCAATTTCAGCGCGATCGTGATCGCATCGTACACTCTGCCGCCTTTCGTCGGTTGGAATACAAGACGCAAGTTTTCGTCAATCATGAAGGCGATATGTTCCGCACGCGCCTTACGCATTCCATTGAAGTTGCGCAAATCGGTCGATCCATTGCGCGCACTTTACGCCTGAACGAAGATCTAACCGAAGCCATCGCCCTCGCTCACGATTTAGGTCACACGCCGTTTGGTCACGCAGGCCAAGATGCGCTCAATGGTTGCATGCGTGACCACGGTGGCTTCGAGCACAATCTCCAATCGCTACGTGTGGTCGATGAGCTCGAAGAGCGCTATGCAGAATTTTCCGGTCTTAATCTCACTTTCGAAGCGCGCGAAGGGATACTCAAACATTGTTCAGTAAAGAAGGCGGCGGAGCTTGGTGATGTCGGACAGCGCTTTCTTGAAAATCGACAGCCGAGTCTCGAAGCCCAGGTCGCTAATCTCGCCGATGAGATCGCCTATAACAATCACGATATCGACGATGGTTTGCGTGCAGGTTTTTTGACCATCGAGCAGTTAGGAAGTGTCCGTCTGTTCGCGGAGCAGCATACGCTCGTTATGCAAATTTACCCCGATCTGGCCGAACGCCGCACCATCCATGAAGTCGTGCGCCGCATGATAAATTGTCAGGTCACGGATTTGATCGAGAACAGTAACGTGCAGCTAGCGCAAGCGGCGCCTAAGCATGTCGATGAGGTGCGCTCGGCCAAGCAAGCGCTGATTCGTTTTAGCGACGACATGCAAGCTCGCAATCTCGAGCTAAAACGCTTTTTGCGCGAACATTTATATCAGCACTATCGTGTCCGTCGCATGACAGCCAAGGCCGCGCGAGTGATTGATTCATTGTTCGCGGCATTCTCCACCGACCTAAAATTGTTGCCACCGGAAGCATACGAAAAAGCGATGCTTGCTAAAGAAAAAAACGGTACGACTGGCGAGGCAAGAATCATCGCCGACTACATCGCGGGGATGACCGATCGCTACGCTATCCGCGAATATGAAAAAATTTATAATCCTGCAGAGCTGACCTGATTCGTTTCCGATGCGTATATACATGCAAATTCCGGCTTTCGATGCGAAAGCGCCGCGTTTTTATCAGTTACTGCTTGAGCAAGATTTGCTCGGCGGTTGGATCTTAATTAAGGAATGGGGAAACCAGGGGTCAAGTGGCCGCGTGAAGCGCGAGCTGTTTGATTCGTATGATCAAGCCCAAGCGGAGTTGATTAATACCCGCGATGTGCAAATTGACCGGGGTTATAAGGTCGTTTTCGTTCAGGGTAGCCAGAGGGAGTAGCCAGCCTAGGTGCCAGATAGCACGTTAAAACCTCCATTGTTGAGCGAGCCGCAGCAACAGGTCTTGCATTTGTTGATGCAGCTTGCGCCCTATGAAGGTGGCCTGATAACGCTTATTGGAGACGAAAGCGCTCCCCTCGTTGCACAATTCATTCGCAACGCCCAGCCACTTTGGGCAGTTTGCAATCTCTCCGCCCCGCCCACCAACGCAAAATTATTGCTCCGCGCGATTGCGGAATGCTACAAAATTAGAATTAGTGAAACGGACGAGATCGGCGAAATTAGCGTTAAATTACGCGAATTTTTTCGCTTATCGCGGCAAGATTCACAGCATGCAGTGATAGTGCTTGAGGCCGCCGAAGCCTTGTCGCTGGAATGTGTTGCGGCATTAAAAGAACTTTTGGACGGCGCGGACAAGGCCGATTTTTGCCTAATTCTTACATCACCGCATGCGGCCGCTAATTGGGCGATGCTTACACCTTATGTGAGCCGAACATTTGACCTTGCCGCGACGCACCCCAACACGCTCCCAATTATCCCAGCTTCGGGAATTCCAGTTCGTCGTTCTCGGCTAAAGCTCGCATCGCTAATTGTAATGGGCGTTTTAGGTTTGGGCGTCATAGGGTTGGTGTTGTTTAACAAGCCGCCCCGCGAGCCACTCCCGGCCAAGCCGGTGCCACCGGTCGCTGTTTTACCTTCGCCTGTTTCGCCTGTTGTCCCGCCACAACCCATTCCGCCGACCCCTGACCCTGTCGTTCCAGCAGAGCCTGCGCTCGCTCCGCCCGCTACAGCACCCGCGCTGCCAACGCCAGCTAAAACGCAGCAAAAACCAAAAGTTGTATCGAAGCAGGAAGTGGTTGAAGCAGCGTTTATGCACGATGCCGATTGGTTGCTCGCGCAACCGCCATCCCACTACACCATACAAATTATCGCACTAAAAAAAGAGAAAAAATTCAACACAATTAGCGCATCGTTTCGCGACAGTGGAGCGGAACTAGCGCGGTATCCCCTGCTTCGCAATGGCACCGTTTTGAATGCATTGGTCTATGGTATATACGAACACCAGGAAGAAGCCCAGCGCATCGCTGCCGACCCTGCATTGAGCGTGGAGGGTATCAAGCCGTGGGTGCGGCGTTTGGATGAAGTGCATGCCGACATAGAAAAAGCACGACGAGCCGAGGTGCATTCTCAATAATCCCAGATTTTCCATTAGCCTCGTTGCGCGGCCGCAGTAGAGTGCTGATGGAAAGTCTGGGATAAGTACTAGTGGCTAACCACAGTAACTGTTTTCATTGAAAAAACGGTCTGAACCGCCCAATCAGTTGAATACCCCGACCCCCGCTTGTATACTGGTAGACCTTTTGCCTTGAAAATCTGAATTGACCTTGGGGTTGGCGCTAGAGAATATGCACGCATCACTTAGCCAGGGGCTTTACCGCCCAGAGTTCGAAAAAGCTAGCTGCGGGTTTGGGTTGATTGCCCAAATGGACGGCAAGCCTAGTCATTGGTTAGTTAAAACCGCCATTGGATCGCTGGCGTGTCTTACCCATCGCGGTGCGGTAGCGGCGGACGGTAAGAGTGGCGACGGTTGCGGCATTTTGATGAAAAAGCCGGACGTTTTCTATCGTGCAATCGCACAGGAGCTTCAGATTCCTCTGGCTTCGCTCTATGCGACTGGCCTCGTTTTTCTCAAT
>JANPPH010000084.1:0-3811 GCA_031428395.1 Gammaproteobacteria bacterium | reverse complement strand
GCTTGGCGGCGTAATACCCAGACCGACTCACGTTTAAGGCCCGACAGGCTTGTGCGATCGAGGCCTTCTTTTGCCGTTGATCAACTAATTCGTAGATCATTTCAGCGCGCGGGCAAAGAAGGCCGATGCTTTTTTTAACAGTTCATTATCCGAGCGTAATTGACGATTTTCTTGCTCAAGCTGACGAATACGTTGGTGCTCGGCAGTGAGCGGCTTGCCGATCCCTGGCTGGCCTCGTTGCTCCGCCCGGTACTGCTTCACCCAACGCCGCACCGCTGTAATACCCACCTTCATTTCTTTAGCCACCTGCGCTACGCCCAAGCCCTGATCCACCACCATACGGGCCACTTCAAGCTTAAAAGCATCCTCATAATTCGCGCGTTCTTTCATCATCGTTTTCCTCTCTTAGGTGAATAATGAACCTAGTGAGGTGTCCGCGGATAGTAGACCACTACGGAAAACGCAGGAGCAATTTTCCGCCACGCCGGGGTGAGCTGCGCGCTATGACCCCGAGCAAGAAGCCGATCTCTTCCCATCGCCCGCAATGATCCACACATCGGTTCACTCGGCAACCCGCTCCTGGCGTTGCCCTTCATTCGCTGCGCGAATGACCAACGCGGTGGGAATTAGCGCGGGAGTGGATCTCCTCCATCCATGCCGTCGAGAAAAAGTGAGGCCGGGGTCGGACGATGGCCGATAAGCCAAAAACGTGAGAATTCTGCGCTGGAAAGTCACCGAGGTTAATGGCGGGACCCGGTCAGCCGCTATAGTATTCGCAAACTTGATGCTGGATGGGGTGTATCGCCGCTGTGTTGGGCGCGCTGGGGTCAGGAAAAAAGGGCCTTTGTTTTTCCTATGCTTCAACACTTACGTTGGCACGTTTTTTGTTTTTAATTGCCTAAGAAGCGCATACTTCGATTTATCCTAAAAAAGGCAGTTGGAAACGTAGCGAGGGCGCTTAAGATGTTGAATCTGAAAGATTTTTTCGTTAAATTTTGGCGAAGCCGTGGTCACCCCTACGGTGACGAGCGCAGGGATGCGCGAAGGTAGGGCAACGCACGACCGCATGGATGCGGGAGGTAGGGCAGCGCCGGGAGCGGCTGCCGAGGAGCAGTTGCCTAGCCAAAATTTAACGAAAAAATCTTGCAGATTCAGCATATTAAGCGTCCGCAGTAGGTTCCAACTGCCTTTTTTAGGTTTATGGAGCAATAGATGAAGATTCTGCATTATTCGCACGACAGCTTAGGGCTGGGACATATCCGGCGCACGCTTGCCATCGTCCGGCGACTCGCGCATGACCTGCCGGATACGGGGCAACTGGTGCTTACTGGATCAATGCAGTTTGGCGCCTACGAATGGCCGCCGCACGTGGATTGTGTGAAGCTGCCGACCCTTCGCAAAAAAACCACCGGTGAATATCACTCCCCCCACCTACATGGGTCGCTGGAAGCTGTTTCCGCTCTGCGAGAAAGCCTCATTCTGAGCACCATTAACCATTTCAATCCAGACCTTGTGCTTGTAGACAAGGCCCCTGCGGGCCTGAATGGCGAAATGATGCGCGCCCTGCAGTGTCTCAAACAGGAGCGTCCCCAGACATTGCTGGTTCTGGGCATGCGCGACATCGAGGACGATTCCCAGACCACGCGCCGGGATTGGACCAGCGGTAACATATACCCATTATTGGAGAACATTTACGACGCCATTTTGCTCTACGGCGCGCGTGAGATCTTCGATCCCGTGACCGAATACCATCTCTCGGATGCCCTTGCCCAGAAGATGTATTCGTGTGGCTATGTCTTCGGTGCCGACGAGCACTTGGTGCCGGCGGAACGCCTTCGCGGTACACTCCATATCCAGACCGAGACCGAGCGCTTGGTGCTGGTGACGGCGGGGGGTGGTTCCGATGGATTTCAGCTCATCAAGACCTATCTTGAAATGCTGGCGAGCCGACCGACACCTGCCCCTTTTCACACCCTGATCGTTACCGGTCCCCAACTCGAGGCGGTGGAGTATAAGGTGCTGGAGCAATACATCGCGGCGATTACTACCTCTCGGGTTACACTGAAACTCTTCATCCCCCATCTGTCGAGCTACCTGCGCTTCGCCGATCTGGTAATCACCATGGGCGGCTACAACACGGTGATGGAGATTTTGGGATACGGTCGGCGCTCAATTATCGTGCCCCGCGTAAGCCCCCGTCGGGAGCAGCTGATCCGTGCTGAACGCCTGGCGGCACGGAATCTGGTTCGCATGATTCACCCTGACGAACTGACACCCGCACGCCTCCTGGCCGAAATGGACGCAGCTCTTGAACAGAGTGACGTCGTCGCTCCGGCGGGGATGGGACTGAGCATGGACGGTGCGGAGAAGGCGAGTCGCATTCTCGCCGGATTGCTGAACACCCGCGCCCATACGATGAAAGCCACATCCCCCGCCCGTGCTGAGGAAACGGGTTCCAATAAAAACCCTTCCACAGTGCCCGCGTGGGAGCGGCGCAAAAACCGTAATCGACGGCGGGGTGACCGAGCTGGTGAGGAGACACCTACTGTTGGAGAAACCTCTATCGTTGAGGAAATCTCTAATGAGTAAGCCGCTCCACGTCGGTTATATCCTCAAGCGCTATCCCCGTCTCTCGGAAACCTTCATTGTCACCGAGATGCTTGAGCTGCGGCGCCTGGGCGTGAAGGTTACGATCTTCGCGCAAAGAGACGCAGGCGAATCGCTGGTGCATGAAAAGACGCGCCAACTTGATGCGCCGATCTATTATCTACCGCGCGTTTCCGAATACAAATGGCCGTTTCGTTATCACAAGGACGGGGCCAGCCCAGTGACCACTCTCGAGAGCGCCGGGATCAATGGCGACGCCAGCGGTGGACGTACCATGATCGAGGCCGCGTTACTCGCGCCGCTGGTCGAGCAGCTGGGTATCGATCACCTCCACGCACACTTCGCCACCTGGGCGAGTGAGGTCGCCTGCCATGTCAGCGTGCTTACCGGCATACCTTTCAGCTTTACCGCGCACGCCAAAGACATTTTTCACAACGATGTTAACAAACAGCAGTTGGCGTGGAGGATGGCGCGCACGAAGCTCGTTATTACCGTGAGCGATTTTAACAAGGTCTACCTCAATGATCTGCTCGCCGTCTCTGGCAAAACCGGCCGCATTGAGCGCCTGTATAACGGCATCGATCTCGATTTGTTCGCACCGCAGGTACGCGACCCGGAGCCGAGTTTAATCGTCGGCATCGGACGGCTCGTTGAAAAAAAGGGCTTTGACTATCTCATTGACGCCTGTCGTCTGTTGAAGCAGGAAGGTCGGGAGTTCCGATGCGTCATCGTCGGCGAGGGCGAACAACGCGCCGCACTCACGGCGCGTATCAGCGAACACCGGTTGGATAATGAGGTTACGCTCGTGGGCGCGATGACCCAGGCTGAAGTGATTGCCTTGCTCAAACGCGCTACGGTATTCGCCTTGCCGTGTGTCGTGGGCCAAGATGGCAACCGCGACGGTTTGCCGACGGTGCTGCTTGAGGCGATGGCCCTCGAAGTGCCTGTGGTTTCCACGCGTGTCACGGGCATTCCGGAAATTATTGATCACGGGCAAACCGGCCTGTTGGTAGAGGAAAGAGACGCTGTGGGACTGGCTGCGGCGCTTGCCGAATTGCTCCAGGCACCGGTACTACGGCAACAGCTCTCCGCCCTGGCACGGGAGAAAGTCGCGCGCCAGTTCAACACGGCCGAAAACGTAAAACAGCTCAAAGCGTACTTCCTCTGATCGAGATCGGGAACAGGTTCTGAGAGCTGATCAGGT
>JANPPH010000083.1:0-2499 GCA_031428395.1 Gammaproteobacteria bacterium | reverse complement strand
TATCCCTGCGCCCTACTGGGTGTCTTATCCAGACATGGTGTTGCTCGCCGACGGCACGCCGGTTATCGTTTATGCCGGTATCGAGCAGGGTTTCAAGATTACACCCACGCAGCTCGAAAAAGCGATTACACCGAAAACGCGCTTGTTTGTCATTAATAGTCCGGCTAACCCCACCGGTACGGCTTATTCGTTCGCAGAATTGCAAGCGCTCGCCGATGTGTTGCGCCGTCATCCGCACATTTTAGTGGCGACCGATGACATGTATGAGCACATCATTTGGCAAGCCGAACCGTTCAGTAATATCCTCAATGCGGCCCCGGATTTGTATGCCCGCACGATAGTGCTAAACGGCGTATCGAAGGCTTATTCCATGACCGGGTGGCGAATCGGTTATTGTGGCGGCCCGGCCGATTTAATTGCAGCCATGACCAACGTGCAATCACAAAGTACTTCTAACCCTACGTCCATCTCGCAGGTTGCCGCACAGGCCGCCTTGGAAGGTGATCAGTCCTGTATCCAGGTCATGATTAAAGCCTTTAAGGAACGACATGATTTCGTGGTGGCCGAGTTAAATAACATTGATGGGGTAAGATGCATTGCTTCGCAGGGGACGTTTTACGCGCTGCCCTTAATGCAAGATCTTATTGATAGGCTGGACGGCGTAAATAACGACGTTGAGCTAGCGGAGTACTTTCTGCAGAAAGTGGGCGTTGCGTTAGTGCCGGGTTCGGCATTTGGCGCACCCGGCTACATGCGTTTATCGTATGCAACGAGCATGGATACCTTACGCGAAGCGCTCAAACGCATCAAAGCGGCCATATAACCGACAACATTGCGCGTCGGGCACCTACAACGATTGGTACCCGGCGCTCCTCGCCAAACTTTTCTTGTGCAATTAATCTTACGCAGATTCATTCTTGAAGATGCGCCATGCTTTACCCACAACGCGGTTTTACCCTGTTCGACACATTAATCTCTACTGTGCTGCTAGCGATTTTATTGGGCATGGGCATCCCTGCGCTGCAACATTTTCTCATCGAAAACCGCCTCACCATAACCGCCAATGAGCTCATCGCACATTTACGCTTAGCGCGCAGCGAGGCTATTTGGCGACATCAACGCGTGGTGGTATGTCCACGCCAACGTACTCAAGATCAATGTGCCAATGATTGGGCTCAGGGCTGGATGTTGTTTGTGGATAGTAATGGTAATCTTAAGCGCGATGCGGATGAACTCATCGTGCGCCACTTTGGTCCGCTGGCCGCCAATCTTTCACTGCAAAGTGGTGGTCGTCAACAAGTCGTTTTTCAAGCCCATGGGCGAACACCTGGCAGCAACGCGACGTTTACTTTGTGTCATCTTGCGACACCGAGTTCACGCCAAGTTATTTTGTCGGGGAGTGGACGAACACGGGTGGAAAAACAGTCCCTTTGTAGCACCTAAGGCGTTGACTTAATTGAGCAGCACCAAGATGGATTTTGCGTTCTCGCTAGGCTTTACGGATCTTCTTTAGGTAGTGGCGAATCTTGCCGTGCGTTCGATCAACGTGTTGAGTCCGTTCAGCCTTCGACAGACTCGGGTAGGACAGGGTTCGAACTCGCAGTGGCTTTTTCTGGCATTTCCTGTCCGAGAAACGCCATGATTTCTTCTTTACGTCGCAAGGCGTCCTTGTAGCCTAGCTCAATGAGTTCGCGACAAAAGCCTCGTTCAAATAATAAGTAACTGACTAAATTGGAACCACGGCGATTCATAACGCCAATGCCATAGAGTAACATCCGCACCGGCGTGGGCAATTCATGCACAAAACGGCTCGCAATATGGTTTAAATCTTCGCTGGGTGTCACGACAAGAACATCAACGGGTCGCAACGTTACGTTATTCTCTTTGAGGTTATGGGAAGGAATTAGGCTGATAGTTTTATTGATGCGCCGCAAGCGCTCCAAATCCGTTTCGAGGCTATCAAGAAATATGCTGTCTAGTACGTAGCCTGCCACTTCCGCCATGGATGGGTAACTTTGCGCAGAAAAACGTTCCGGTGCTTCAAATTTCTCGGAATGGACCCCAATCACAAAAATGCGTTCAGCGCCTAAGTGTAAGGCAGGGCTTAATGGCGAGGTTTGTCGCATGGAACCATCACCATAATACTCCCGGTTTATTTTGATGGCAGAGAATACAAAAGGAATCGCGGATGAGGCGAGCAAATGATCGATGTTGATGTCTGTCGCAATCCCTATGCGTCGTGCCCTCGCCCAGGAGTGTAGAGACTCCGCGCCTTGAAAAAAACTGACTGATTGGCCGGATGTATATCCCGAAGCAGTGATGCTAAAGGCCAGCAATGCCCCGTTATCAATGGAGTGTTTGATCTTAGCGCAAGGCAAATAACGCGATAGCAGGCCACTCAGTGGCGTGCGGTCAAGTAAAGCATGCGGATTGTATTTGCCCAGGCCGCCGAACAACATGGCGCCTAGCCACTGCAGCCCACTTCGAAAAATGCCCCAG
>JANPPH010000082.1:0-2410 GCA_031428395.1 Gammaproteobacteria bacterium | reverse complement strand
ACTAATTCGCCATCGTCGTCGCGTTGTACCCCGCGTGTCACCTTGCCTTGGCGCAAGGCATCCAAGACTAAGGTCTTCGTTGTCCTGCCGGAAAACTCATTAGGCGCGGAGAACAACACTCTGCCTTCCATGTTGATGATTTGCAATTTGCTTAGCATCTTAGAGGCACTGAGACGATTGTAAGTCGTTTTGACATTTTCGCTCAGTGCCGCAAGGTCGCCACTGCCCATCGCAGCGAGCGTGTCGCGGTCACGCGTTAGCCCCGCCGTTCCTGTCTCCATACTATCTAGCTGGCTTGCGATAATTTTGCGCCACAGCACGGCTTTACCCGTGATGGTCGCATCTTCAAAGCGAAGCTCAATCTGGCTTTGTGTACGCCAGCCCGCGAGCAGTGATACCAGTGCCACAAGCATACTGGCTGCCACGGCAACTATGATGATTCTTGAACGGAGCGTCATGACTTAACCTTCCCCCACTGGCTTGTCGCCAAATGCAATCTTAAGCTAAAAACTATTATTCGACGGGGTAAGCCGCGCCTTGCCAAGCAGGAAAGCCATCACGATAGTAATAGACTTTGGTATAGCCCCACTTAACGGCTTTTTCTGCGGCCTGTGAGCTGCGTAAGCATTTTTCGCCGTTGCAATACATCACCACTTCGCCGTCTTTCTTGATGACTTTGGCCAAGCTTTCTTCTGTAAAAGCGGTCTTAATATCTAGGTGAGCGGCGCCAGGAATACGACCGGCATCCCAGTCCTTGTCATTTCGCGTATCAATAAAGGCAACTTTTTTGTCAAACAAACTTTTTGCTTTGGCTGAATCGACAGTGGTGGCGCCGGGCACAGACATCACAGAAATTTCATCAGCGGCGAATGCCATAGGTACGGCTAAAAGCATGACAGCCGCACCGAAGGTTACATGCATGGATTTCATGAAAAACACTCCTTAGTGAACGTTAATTGATGAGCAGCAGACCGGTCTTGGCGCTAACGGCCTTAACATATCTTCAATCGCTGTAACGGATTGTGGAGGGAAAAACTTTAGGAGTGCCAGAGGTAAGAGTGCTTATTGCGCTAACTTGGGGTGGGATACTATTTTGGCTGCAATTTCAAATTTAACCCAGATTTTCCATTAGCCTCGTAGCGAGGGTGCGCAAGGTACTGAAGATGCGCGAGAAAAGATGAAAAACAGTCGGAGGCGTAGTCACTCTACGGTGACAGACTGTTTTTCTTCTTTTCTCGCGCAGATTCAGTGCTTTGTGCGGCCGCAGTAGAGGGCTAATGGAAAATCTGGGTTTAAAGCGGCCCAGGCGGCGGACCCATATTCTGTTGCTTACGCAACGCCCGCTTTTGGCGAAGTTGCACCAAGGTGAAGGCCGGCCCGGACACGGCATAGAGCAAAAACACCAAGAATAATACGCGCGGTGGATCAACTGAAATGAGGACAAAAATCAAAACAACTACTAGCACTTCCACAAATGGCACACGACCTTTCAGGTCGAGATCTTTAAAGCTGCGATAGCGAATATTGCTCACCATCAACATGCCCGACAAAATAGTGAGAACAAAAGTGAAAGCAGCGATATCTGAGCCCTGCCAACCGAGGTCAGCACCGACCCAGACCATGCCTGCGACACACGCCGCCGCCGCTGGACTTGCGAGACCCTGAAAATAGCGTTTGCAAGCAGTCCCGACTTGCGTATTGAACCGCGCCAACCTGAGCGCTGCACCCGCCGTATAGACAAACGCCGCCAACCACCCAAGCTTACCCAAAGACGACAACGACCATTCAAACATCACCAGCGCTGGTGCAAGACCGAAGGAAACCATGTCGGCAAGACTATCGTATTCCTTGCCAAAATCACTTTGAGTGTTAGTGAGACGCGCTACGCGTCCGTCGATGCTATCCATGATCATCGCAACAAAAATAGCGATGGCAGCATATTCGAATTTGCCGGTAATCGCACTGATGATGGCGTAGAAGCCAGCGAACAAACCTGCTGTGGTGAACAAATTAGGCAACAAATAGATGCCACGGCGAGGTTTTCTCTCACCCGTGCCATTTTCGCCAGCGTCATTATTCGGTGTATCGTTTAAAGGATCGGTCATGCTAGTCCATCGCCTTGCAGCGTCTTTAGACGCTAGTTAAACCCAGATTTTCCATTAGCACCTTGCGCACCCTCGCTACGAGGCTAATGGAAAATCTGGGTTAAACAGTATAAACCTATTTTCGGCATTGAAACCGTAGCGAGAACAACAGATGCTGAAGATGCGAGATTTTTTGCTACTTGAGGAAATCTGGCGGCCATAGTGGAAGAGCGTCCATCAGTAGATTGCGTTGCCTGGCCAGGCAATACCAACTAGAACACTAGCGCGTAGTCAGGGCCAAGCATCGCTGCGAGGCCCCATCTGCG
>JANPPH010000081.1:0-4155 GCA_031428395.1 Gammaproteobacteria bacterium | reverse complement strand
ACGCTATGCGAAATCACCCACACGAATCCGAGTTGACCCATAGATTTTATTTAGACTAAACGAAGTGTTGGAACAAAGGAGCGATGATGAAAAAATTATGGTTAATTCTAAGCTTAATGGTTCTTGCTTTGAGTGCTTGCTACATTGAGCCTATTCGTGATCGTGATGGTGGATATCCTAGAGACCGTGATAACGATGGTCATCATCAAAATCGTGGTGACCATGATCGCGATGATCGTTATAGGGGGCGTTGAACCTGCGCCTAGTATAAATTGCTGCAACTGGGCCGGTTGGAACGCAGTCTTAGCGCTTACGTAACGCCAATACAACGCTCATCACCAGTGGCAGTGGCAGAAACGCGCCGATGCAGGCAGCGACCAAGACATCGGTCGGCCAGTGCACGCCCAACACCAAGCGCGAAAGCGCAACCAACGTGATCCATACAATGGCTAAGGCTAGTGCGAGATTACGCGCTGCTGGACGAATTCGGATTACGCATAATGCGGCAGCGGTGGCGAATGCCGCAACCAACAGCGTATGCCCGCTGGGAAAGCTGGAACCCCAATACCAAGTTGTATCCCAGAGCGCCGGCCGGGCACGACCGACCAGCATTTTGAGAAGGAAAACGAGTATCGCAGCGCTGGTCACGGCAGCGGCGATCAGGAGCGCCTCAAAGCGGTGCTTTGACCATAGCAGCGCGAGAGTCACTACTGTGGCAAGCGAAAACATAAACCAGGATGATCCTGACAATGTGACGGCTTCGAAAAATCCGGTGAGGGAGATCGGTATATGCTCGTGAATGAAAAGTAAGAGGGCTTTGTCGATTGGCCCCGATTCTCCACCAAGCACATCTTCGCTTAGTTTAATGGCCGATACCGCGAGCACGAGCACTAAGAGCGTGGTCAATCGGCGTTTCTCCAGCGGTACGGACCAGTTGGGTTGCTTACGGCGCACATAAGCGCCGAGGATGAAATAAAGGCAAGCGACTATCAGCGTCAACTTCGTGATGTCTTCGATGAGTTCGAAAATGATGCGTACCTCGTTGGTTGCTTGCTAACTGGAGCTGAGAAGTGTGTGCCTGAATGGCCGCGCTGAACGGCTGGTGGTCAATAAGCAGCAACTCCACACCGTTGTAGGAAAAATCACAAACAAATAAGTTTGAGTTTAAGGTTTTGTCACGTAAAAGCATACTAGCGTTGGGGCAAACCCTTGTTTCATCTGAATTTAGGGTTGGAGTCTATGTGCGCCAGCGAACAGACCCTTTTTGAAAGTTACTAGACCATACGTATCCCTACTGATACTACAGAAAAGACAAATCATGAAAATTAAACTCGCGACAAGCTGTTTCCTCATTGGCACCTTACTGGCACCTATTGCGGCCTTTGCTGCCGATGCCGCCGAACGCCATGAGGACCGTAAGCACCCCATGACATGGGTGAAGGATTCGGTGATTACGACCAAGATCAAGTCCAAGCTGGCTGCGGATCATGCCGGCAGTATGAAGCATATCCAAGTGGATACCGATCGGGATGGCGTCGTATGGTTGACGGGCACTGCCAATACCCAAGAAGAAATAAACCAAGCGATTACCACAGCACGTAATACCAGCGGAGTTAAGTCGGTCTGGAGTGACCTCAAAGTCAAACTGGACCGCTAAGCTCTCAGCTTAATCCTGAAGTATCTATAGCCGCACAGTTTTGTGCGACACAAGTAAAACCGGAGGCAAACAAAGTTGCCCCTGATTTTACTGTTTGTGAAACAACATTCCGCATCAAAGCGTATTCAGTCCGACGATAGGTTGCTATTTCGTTCGCGGAGCAGATCGGTGCAAGTTCGGTTTGTAGAATCGGAGTGGAATGGTCACTGCAGTACGCTAAAATGTTCGCAAGCGTGCAAGTTCAGTACGCAGCCATAGAGCGCTTGACTGCGATGCAGCGCCTTGGCACGTCACCGAATAAGCCAGTCCACTTAAACTGCTTTTCGTCGCGGCTTTCTCGATAAAGTCTTCGCTGTTGCTGATCTGATTTCGCGTCATCAGCCATTTATACTTCGTGCGTAAATGCACTTGTGCGTCTTTTGAGTTATGCCAACTTCCATTGCGATAAAACTCGCAGCCGGAGCCCTCGATATAACCCAGCAAAAAATTGATTTCTAATTGCACATTAACTGGAGTATCGGCATGTGCGGCGGGGGTCAACGCAAGACCAAGCATGAGTAGTGCACAGGTATTTAATCGCATAACAATCACTCCTTATGGGTTGAATGTTTCCACCCTATATAAAGAATGTCCAATCGACTGTTCGTTGACGTACACAATCGAGCATTCTGTCCTGCGCATTACTGTAAACCCAAGGCAGCGCCAAAAAAAGTAAAAGCCAACTTCAATGGTGCGCTAGCGCACAGACGCGTTAAGTCCAGCAATTTAAGCTCGGCGTTAAGTGGGGCAGAAATTGCCATGCAATTGCGTAACATTATTGTCGTAGTTAGGTGTGATCGTGAATCCGCAACAAACGTCATTAAACACTTTGGCCGGGGTGTTGAATGCCCCGAAATATCGTGAAGTCAAACACCGTTATCAAACCATAGGTCAAAAAATCATGAAAATGCGCGCTGTAGGCCTTTTAATTGGTCTGTTGCTGTACGCAGGAACTTCTACGGCTGCGCAGGTGAGCTTGAGTATTGGGCTGCCAAATGTAAGGATAGGCATCAACCTTCCAGTCTATCCGGATCTCGTCGTTGTTCCAGGTTATCCGGTTTACTACGCGCCGCGACTAGATGCGAACTACTTTTTTTACGACGGCCTGTATTGGGTCTACCAGGATGATAATTGGTATGCGAGTTCTTGGTATAACGGCCCCTGGTCGTTTGTAGAACCCGAGATCGTGCCAGTGTATATCCTACGCGTACCGGTACGTTACTATCGCCAACCACCGCGCTATTTTCGCGCATGGCGATCAGATGGAGCACCGCGTTGGGGTGAATATTGGGGTCGCGATTGGGAGCAACACAGACACGGTTGGGATCAATGGAACCGACGTGCTGCCCCGGCGCCTGCGCCGCTACCGGTCTACCAACGTCAGTATTCAAGGGAACGGTATCCTGCGCAAGTGGAGCAGCAGCAAGTGTTGCAACAGCGAAATTATCGTCACCAGTCGCGTGACCCTGTAATACGCCAGCACACGCAAGAGCGTGCGGAACAAAGATCACCTGAAATGCGTCGCCCCAATCGACAGGAAAGCCAGCAATCCGCACCACGCCCACAGGAGGCGCCAGCTCTACCGAATGCTAGATCACCGCAAAGATCGGGTGACGACGAGCGGCGTTCTGTTCCAACTAATCCGCAACAAAGACCAACGGAAACGCATGATCGCAAGCAGCAGTCGGAGCTAGCACAGCCGGAACAGCAACGATCGCAAGGACGGGAAGAAAAACAGCCAGGGAAAGACGCTGCCCCCGAGTCTAACCGCGGACAAGGACGCGAACGCAGTCAAGAGCAAGAGCGCGGTCAAGAGAAAGAACGTGGTCAAGGCCGAGAGCGCAATCGAGATCGGAATGAGTAATACAAACTAAGGTGTCTTTAGTTTTTTTGTAAATATTAAAGTAGTACCCACAATAGGAGTTTTAACATGAAACGTTTTCTCATTGCAGCAACACTAGCCGCTGCCGCAGTTACCACCCCGCCGGTACTCGCTGCCGACGTTGGCGTCTCAGTGAGCATTGGTCAGCCGGGTTTTTATGGTCGTCTCGATATCGGTGATTATCCACCGCCGCAAGTCATTTATCACCAACCCAGAATCGTTGTGCGCGAGTCCTATGAGCGCCCGCCAATTTATCTACGGGTACCGCCGGGACATGCTAAACATTGGAGTAAAAATTGCCATAAGTACAATGCTTGCGGCGAGCGTGTTTACTTTGTGCAAGACAATTGGTATCAGCGCGAATATGTTCCAGCCTATCAAAAACGTCATGGTGGGTACCGCGAAGACCGTCATGACGAGGACGATAATCATGATCGTGGACATAAAAAAGATAAGCATAAAGGTAAAGATAAGGGCAAGGATCATGGCCGAGGTGGCGATCGCCATTAAACGCTTAGCGTATTCGTAATGCCAACAGCGTGAGCCAACGTGCAAACTTGTTGAAATGTACTCACAA
>JANPPH010000080.1:0-3347 GCA_031428395.1 Gammaproteobacteria bacterium | reverse complement strand
TGAGCGTAAGTACTGCAAAAAAGCACTCGCGTAAGCGTAACAGACCTTATCGGTCATCGCAGTAACTAGGCCGCGGGCACCGCTTGTGCCAAACGTTACGCCCGATGTCTGCATCAGATCAGCAATAGCAACTAATGGTTGAGTTGGAGTCATAGGTTTACGAGGAGCTAGTTTTCATGGTTATACATTGCATTATCCCTTAAGCAGCACTGCTTCGGCACGCTCTAGATTTTCCGGCATTCCATACAACACTACAACATCACCTTCGCGTAGGCGAGTTTTGGGTCGCGGGCGCAGGCTCGTCCCATTGGCGCGCCGCAACACAGTGATGACTACGCCAGAATCCTCAAGCTTTACTTCGGCGAGGCTTTGACCAATAGCATGTGCATTTTGGGTCATAGTAACCGAATGCAAGCCTTCGCGGATGGTATGGTCTAACGTACCATGTTCCTCGCCATGAAAAAATTCGCGCAACATCTGATAGCGGTTAGAACGCACAGTTTGCACCAACCGCACTATTTTGGTCACGGGCATATCTAATAACAGCAGCAGATGTGACACCAGCATCAAGCTCGCTTCAAACGTTTCAGGCACCACTTCAGTGGCACCCTGGGCCTGGAAGCGTTCTAAGTTAGAGTCGTCGCGTGTGCGGACAAGAATGGGTATGTCGCTGCGTAGCGCTTTCGCTTGGTTCAAAATCTTGCTGGTGGCACGCGGATCATCAAAACTGATCACGAGTACGCGTGCGCGCAGTAGCCCCGCTGCTTCGAGAATGCCTCGGTGCGTTGAATCGCCATAATAGACGCGATCACCCGCAGCGCGCGCTTCGCGGACGCGCACCGGATCGAGGTCAAGCGCCACATACTTAAAGTCTTCTTGATTCAAAAAACGCGCGATGTTTTGGCCTATGCGTCCAAATCCGCAGATTACGATATGTTCGCAAATATCGTGCGTGCCACTGGCTAAGTCCTTCTCCATTTCTTTTCTGTCTGCCGAATAACTTGCCGCAAAAACTCGCTTTGCGATCCAGCCGTTATAGCGGATTAACCAAGGCCCCAAGGCCATGCTGAGCACCACGGCAGCCAATACGATCTGCGCGGGTTGCTCCTCTAATAGTTGCGCCGAGATGCCAATGGAGAGCAAAGCAAAACCGAATTCTCCCCCTTGCGCCAACACAGTGCCGGTGCGCAAAGCCACGCCTTTTTCGCCGCCCGTGACAATAATCAACGCCATGACCAACAGAATTTTTAGCAGACTCACACTTAATGCAATCACCAATACCCAATGAAAATTATCGACTAATACATTGATGTTCAGCATCATGCCGATGGTAATAAAAAATAGACCTAGCAAAACATCGCGGAACGGTCGAATATCCGCTTCCACCTGATGGCGAAACTCAGTCTCGCCCAATACCATGCCCGCAAGAAACGCACCCAATGCCAGCGATAATCCCGAAACGTGTGTGACCCATGATGCAGACAAGGAAAATAACAGTACGGTGAGCGTAAATAATTCAGCGGAATGCGCGGAGGCGATTTCATGGAATAGCGGGCGGAGTAACCATTTTCCGACCGCTAGCAGCACTAATACCGCTGCCGCGCCTTTAAGTAACGCCCAGCCAAAGGTTGCAGTGATCGAGGGATTGTTGTCACTGGCTAGTGCCGAAATAATAATTAGGAGCGGAATTACCGCAAGATCTTGGAATAATAAGACGCCGACTGATAGGCGCCCATGCCGCGAGTTAAGTTCCAATTGTTCAGTAAGCTGTTTAATGACGATTGCGGTGGATGACATTGCCAAGGTGCAGCCGATTACAAACGCTGCGGGCAAGGACACCTCCCAAAGCAAGGCAACGAAGCCGACGATAACGCCGGTTAGCAGCACTTGTGTACCGCCTAAACCAATGACAGACTTGCGCATCGCAATAAGCTGCGGTAGGGAAAATTCCAAACCAACGGTGAACAACAGAAATACCACGCCGAATTCGGCTAAAAAGCGGGTGTCCTCAGTATCCGGAATCCAGCCCATACCATGCGGCCCGACTAATACTCCAACAAAAAGATAAGCGAGGATCGGCGGAAGTTTTAAGCGCCGAAACGCAGCCACAGCCAACACTGCAACGGCGAGCAACACCATTATTTCTTGGAGGGTCTCATTTTGCATGATAGGAAGATGCGATCGAATTACAGCGGGAAATAAATATGGCCAATGCGGCGATATCGACAGTGCCGCCGACCAGTTGAAAGATTATCAGAATATTATGACGCAATGGTGATTTCGCTGGCGTTGAATTGCTAATGGGAGCCAACAAAAGTGGAGTTGGTAGCTAAGTTCGAAGCATCCCGTTTATCGACTGGAATGTCAACGGCAAGTGCTAAACCTAAAAGTGCATCGAAAAAATAAAACTCTGGATCTCGCCGTCGACACTTAAACCCAGATTATCCATTAGCCTCGTAGCGAGGGTGCGCAAGGTGCTAAAGATGGGCGAGAAAAGAAGAAAAACAGTCGGAGGCGTAGTCACTCTACGGTGATAGACTGTTTTTCTTCTTTTCTCGCGCAGATTCAGTGCGTTGTGCGGCCGCAGTAGAGCGCTAATGGAAAATCTGGGCTAAGAGCGACAATTGGCGGGGCGATAGCTTTGGGGTAATGTGCCACCCTTGCAGTCCCAATTGATAACGGTCTGGCTCGCAACAGGGGTAAAAATTAAAGTATTGTTGCCCACGAGCGCTGGGAACGCTGTCGTGCTATAGGTGACCGTAATTGAGCCAGGCGCAGGCACTGGTCCAACGGTTATGGCTTGAACTGTTTTAGAGGCGGACGATCCCGTCATGCCCACCACTGTGTTGTCGCTAGGCCAGGCGTTGTTAATTAAATAATATTCCACCACCGCTGTTTTAAACGGCCCAGTTTGCGCCACGCCTTCCGATATTCTTGCTCGATCACGATAATTCACATACGCGGGGATAGCGAGCAGCGCGAGTATGCTAACGATGGTGATGACGACCAATAGCTCAAGCAGGGTGAAGCCTGCGTGATCGGGTAGCCTATGCGTAGAGCCTATTCTTGTAGCACGAACCCTGGTTGGATAATCCACGTAATTGTCCATAATTTCTCGCGTCGCCTCCGCGCTTATGGCGTCGCAGCTTGGGTTTCTTTGCTGGTTTTAAAACTCTCTATTTGCTGACGCAATGTTTCAATCACCTGGACCGCGTCTGTGGCCTGATTCGGAAAATTGTGTAGCGTGTCCACCAGTACAGCCAGCCCGGCGATCTTTTTGCTCAATTCGTTTGCGGTGTCATTATAAAGATCAGCGGTATCTTGGAGGAAATCTTCTTTACGCAATT
>JANPPH010000079.1:0-6984 GCA_031428395.1 Gammaproteobacteria bacterium | reverse complement strand
GTCGGCGCTTGCTGATATTATCGGAGCAAGTAGTTCCGCTGCATTGACGTTTAACGATTCACAGTCGGCGCAAGAGATTCTTTCTGCGCTCAGCGCAAAAGAACGTATTATTTCGGCAACGATATACTCCAAGGACGGTGTAATGCTAGCTCAACATATCGGCAGTCACGCGACTTCAATCATACGTGCGCCCACTTCATTTCCCGGAGAAGGAGACAAACACCATGCCGCCCCGACTACCTCTCTAAACGAGTCGTTCCATATTGAATCTCTATTGACAACAAAAACTGATATTTTGGCCGATCATATTGACGTTGCCCGCCCTGTTGTTATGGATGGTGAGATTCTGGGCATAGTTTTGATTCAATCTGATATAGAGGGTCTTTATAGAACGCTGCAACGCTATTTAAAAATATCTATTTCGGTACTGCTGGCATCCATATTCGTTGCGTATCTCCTTTCATCTCGTTTGCAAAGAGTTGTTTCAATTCCCATATTCAGGCTCAAGGAGGCAATGAATTTAGTTTCTCGTGACAAAAATTACGCTCAACGCGTAGATAAAACCAGTAACGATGAACTGGGCGTCCTAATCCAGGGTTTCAACGAGATGCTCGATCAGATTCAGGATCGAGACCAAATGCTGCAAAGGCATCGCGAGCAACTTGAAGAACAGGTTTTTCTCCGAACCAAGGAGCTATCGAACACAAACTTGCGCTTGGAGATTGCTTTGCAAGACATGGCGACCGCCAAAGATTCCGCAGAAAATGCCAGCCTTGCAAAGTCGCAGTTCTTAGCGAAGATGAGTCATGAAATCCGCACGCCCATGAACGGTGTTTTAGGCATGGCTGAATTGCTCTCCAATAGTAATCTGACAACCAATCAAAAGCGCTATACGGAAAACGTAATCAAGTCTGGGCATGCCTTACTGCACATCGTCAACGACATCCTTGATCTTTCAAAAATTGAGGCAGGAAAATTAGTGCCGAATTTGGTTGAATGCAACCTGCGAGACATCGTCGAGGAGGCTGTGGAGCTACTCGCTGAAATCGCCTATAGCAAAGGCCTAGATATTGCTTGCCAATTGCCGACGGGATTATCGTTGTTAAAGGCTGATGCAATACGCCTTCGTCAAGTGGTTCACAATCTAATCGGCAATGCGATCAAGTTCACCGATACAGGCGAAGTCTTTGCCAATATTTCGGTCATCGCTGAAAATACTGACACGATTGATGTGCGAATTTCCGTTAAGGACACGGGCATCGGCATCAAACAGGAAGATCAGCTGAATATTTTCGAGTCATTTTCGCAAGTGGATGGCTCGATGGCGAGAAAGTACGGCGGCACGGGGCTGGGCTTAACGATATCCAAGCAATTGGTGGAAATGATGGGCGGTGAACTGCGTGTAAATAGCAATATCGCGGCTGGATCAACCTTTTGGTTTGATATCACGCTAGAGAAAATGCACGGAGCTACATCCTCGACTAAAGACACCTCGGTGCTTGCGCAGCAGCGCATTTTGATTGTCGATCCCAGCCCAACTCAACAGTTGGTTATGCAAAATTATTTGGCGTCGCGAGAATGTAGAACAACGCATGCCGCAACTCTAGTCGAGGCGATAGCGTCTCTATTCCACGGCTCTGTGTCAGGCGATCCCTATCAACTTTGCATTGCCGCGTACACTAGCTCACCTGCCGTAATAGTTGAGATTGCGCAAGCAATTAAACACAATCCTGCATTGGCAGAGGTAAAGCTCGTTACCATCGCGCCCCTTGGCAAAAAACTGGTCTTGCCGGATTTGCAATTGCCAATCGCGGGCGCAGCAACCAAGCCCATACGTCAGAACTCATTCTTTGAGTCGTTGTGCAGCGCATTAAATCCAAGTGCGCTCTACATTTCTGCGCCAATGACTCCGGCTAAACGCGCTGCATTCAGCAGTCGACACGTGCTTGTGGCTGAAGATAACGCGGTAAACCGAGAGGTAGCGATTGAAATGCTTAAAGCCTTGAGCGTAACAGCCGATGTTGTTGCGAATGGGGTTGCGGTACTTGCTGCGCTGGATAGACGCAACTATGACTTAGTTTTTATGGACTGCCAGATGCCGGAAATGGACGGTTTTGAAGCCACCCGCGCAATACGCGAGAGGGAACGTATAAGCAATATCGAGAACACCCAGAAAGGTATGTCACCGAGGTCTACAATAATAGTCGCGCTTACGGCGAACGCCATGTTCGGGGATCGCGAATTGTGCCTGGATGCGGGGATGAACGACCATTTAAGTAAACCATTTTCTCTACAACAATTGGCTACAGTGCTACATCGGTGGCTCGGCGTACCTGGCACGAATCTAGAGACACCCCAGGACCACGATAATGTCACAAGCAACGAGACGACAATGCAGGCATCAACACACGCACACGCTAAGCCGCGTAGCCAGCTAGATCACAAGGTACTGGATCAAATTCGCATGCTGCAGAAGATCGGTGGACCCAGCGTATTGCGGAAATTGATTGATATTTACCTGCAAAGCACACCTGCAATGCTAACTGAGCTCGACAACGCTATACAGAACAACGCCGCCGAGACTGTCGCGTCGGTTGCCCATCGCCTTAAGTCCAGTAGCGCGAATCTTGGCGCAACGGTCTTGGCGGGTTACTTCCGCGAAATGGAAATATTGGGACGAAACAGGACACTCACGGGCATCGACACACTCGCTAAAGCGACCAAACAGGAATACGAGAGTGTCGAATGTGAATTGCGAGTCATTAGCAATACTACTTTATAGGCCTCTTGTAACCATACTATTTTGCGCTAACGCATCACACTTGAAGAACTATAGGATTGAGGTTTACCTTATGAATCACAACACCGAAGCGACAAATCCGTTGATCCTGATTGTCGATGACGATGCGGGAGCAAGACTCCTCCTCAGCGAAACCCTAAAGCAAGCGAATTTTCGCGTAAGCGAAGCAGAGAATGGCGTGCACGCCCTAGAGTTGTTTAGCACAAACAGGCCTGATCTAGTTATGCTGGATGTCGAAATGCCAGACATGGATGGCTTCACTGTGTGTGCCAAACTGCGCGCCGAATATGGCGCGCACAATGTGCCGATAGTCATGGTAACCGGGCTGGATGACACGCAATCGATTCACCGCGCGTACGAAGTCGGTGCCACCGACTTCCTCACCAAGCCGATTAACTGGGCAATACTGCCACACCGTGTTCGCTATATTGTTCGTATGGGCAAGGTGGTTGAGGAATTACGCAAAAGTGAATCGCGTTTGGCCAATGCGCAACGCATTGCAAAACTCGGCAACTGGGAGTGGCACATCGACGCCAACACCTTGCGTTGCTCTGAGGAAACGTATCGCATATTCGGCTTAAGACCGCCTGAAGTAGGCTCATCGTATACGGCATTGTTCAATTCGATACACCCCGCCGATCGCGACGCGGTTGAAAAAGCGTTAAACCGAGCCTTGTTTCAGCAAAAACCTTACAACATAGACCATCGCATTGTCTTTCCCAATGGCTCAGAACGCTTCGTCAATCAACAAGCCGAAGTCACGTTCAATCGAAACGGTGAGCCGGTGCACATGATCGGTACGGTCCAAGATGTTACCGATCGTAAGCTTGCCGAAGATCAGATTCGTACCCTAGCCTACTACGACACTTTGACAGATTTGCCCAATCGACGCATGTTCAAAGAGTATCTAGAGAAAATTCTTTCGCGCGCCCGTAGACAAGATGAGCTGGCTGCCGTTTTCGTCCTTGATTTGGATCGTTTCAAACGCATCAACGATACCCTAGGACATTCAATGGGTGATTTATTACTCAGAGAAGTTGCTCAGCGCTTGCATGCCTCGGTACGCAGAGAAGACTTCATCGCGCGACACCACGGCGACACGGCGAACTCCAATAGCGTCGCCCGTCTAGGCGGCGATGAATTCGCCCTGTTGTTGACGGATATTACGTCATTGCAAGACGCCGCCCGCATCGCACGCCGCACCCTGGCCGTGCTGTCAGAACCTTACCTACTCGACCAACAAGAGATTTTTATTACCGCGAGCGTCGGCATCACTGTTTACCCCCACGATGGAGACAACGTTGAAACGTTGCTCAAAAACGCTGATACGGCGATGTATCACGCCAAAGCGGAAGGTCGCAATAATTATCAGTACTACACCAAATCAATGAACGCCACCGCTTTTGAGCGTTTGGCCATGGAAAACAGCCTACGGCGTGCGCTTGAACGCAATGAATTCGAATTGTTTTACCAACCACAACTCAACATCGAGACAGGCAACATTGTCGGCATGGAAGCACTTATGCGGTGGAATCACCCCGATATGGGTATGGTCTCGCCCATTGAATTTATTCCGCTTGCTGAAGAATCAGGGATGATAGTACTAATGGGCGAATGGGGTTTACGCGCCGCCTGTGAGCAAAATAAGGCATGGCAGGAAGCAGGATTCCCACCTCTAACTATGTCTGTCAACATTTCTAGCCTCCAGTTTAAGCAACAAAATCTCACCACGGTGGTTGCGAAAATTCTCAACGACACCCGTCTCGACCCACGTTACTTAGATTTGGAATTGACCGAAGGCACCGTGATGCAGAATGCAGAAGATACCATCGCCACCTTGCATTCACTCAAGGAGATGGGCATACGCCTTTCTATCGACGACTTCGGCACGGGTTATTCATCACTGAGCTACTTAAAACGCTTCCCCTTGCATACATTGAAAGTCGACCGCTCTTTCGTCAAAGATCTTACCAAAGATGCTGATGATGAAGCCATCACCCATGCCATTATCGCCATGGCGAGTAGCTTGGGTCTAAAAGTCATTGCTGAGGGTGTTGAGACCGAAGACCAACTGCGCTTTTTGGCGTCTCGCGGTTGCGATGAAATGCAAGGCTATTTATTTAGCCCGCCCTTATCGGCGTCCAAGATAACTGAGTTGCTCCAAAGCAATAGCAATTTGTATCAAAAAATCCCGAAACTATAACATTTGCGAGAATAGAAGCCTTCTGTTATCCACTGTTTGCTTACGAACGCTTTTAGCGGTGTTAATGCATGCATAAATGGTCGCTTTTTAATACACTATCGCGACCTAAGCAAAATCACTTCGCCCTAAAAGAGAGACCTTTCGTTGGCAGAACAACAGACAGCTAAGCAATTCTTGCGGTGGTTCCGCGGCTCGTCACCGTACATACACGCATTTCGTGGCCGTACATTTGTTGTGACCTTCGGTGGCGAAGCGGTTGCCGACATCCAGTTCCCAAACCTGATCCACGATATATCGTTACTTTCTAGCCTTGGCATACGGCTAGTGCTAGTGCATGGCGCGCGTCCTCAAATTGAGCAGCGCTTGCACGAGCGTCAGTTATCGATGCAATACGTGCAAGGTCTGCGGGTGACTGATAGTGCCTCGCTGGTCTGCGTCAAAGAAGCCATTGGCAGTGTTCGTGTCGAGATCGAGGCATTACTGTCGATGGGCTTGGCCAATTCGCCGATGGCAGGGGCGCGGATACGCGTAGCCTCCGGCAATGTTGTTACAGCACGACCGGTTGGGGTCCGCCAGGGTGTCGATTTTGGCCACACTGGTGAAGTACGTCGCATTGATGGCATAGCGATCAACCAGCGGCTTGATAGTGGCGCCATCATGTTGCTCTCGCCGATAGGCTATTCACCTACTGGTGAAGTATTTAATCTCAGTGCGTTGGAGGTTGCGACTGCAGTGGCTGCTGAGTTGAAGGCGGATAAGCTTCTATGCTTGGGTGAAACGAGCGGCTTACGCGACGCGCGCCGCAAACTCATTCGGCAGCTCACATTACCAGATGCAGAGACAATGTTGCAGCGACAGTTAACGGCAGAAACAGCCACCGCTTTACGTAATGCGGTGCATGCGTGTCGCCACCAAGTTAGACGCGTACATCTTATCGATCGTCGCGTGAATGGCGCGCTGCTGTTGGAACTCTTTACTCGTGACGGCATTGGCACAATGGTTACCGCTGACATTTACGAAGGTACGCGTCGCGCCAGCATCAACGATGTCGGCGGCATCTTAGAACTCATCGCGCCATTGGAGCAAGACGGCGTCTTGGTAAGGCGTTCGCGCGAGCAGTTGGAGCTGGAAATCGACCATTTCGCCGTGATCGACCGCGACGGCACCATTATTGGTTGCGCTGCCTTATATCCATTTATGGATGAGCGTATCGCAGAAGTGGCCGCGGTTGCGATCCACCCCGATTATCGCGAAGAAGGGCGCGGCGAGTCGCTCCTGCTTTTCATGGAAAGAGAAGCTAAACAAGCGGGTATAGAAAAACTGTTTGTCTTAACAACCAGAACTGCACATTGGTTTTTGGAGCGTGGTTTTGTGGGCGCCGACATTAAGGCACTGCCCATCAAGCGTCAGGTCATGTATAACTACCAGCGCCGCTCTAAAGTATTTATTAAGGATCTTTGAACGCGATATTCTTTTGTTACCACCATCCAGCCAAGGTCATCAAGGCAATCACGGTAAGCCACAGAAAAATGGCACGTCGCACCAAATCCATCGCTTCCCGGACGTTGGCGTCGGTCGGTAAGACATCAGCACTATCCAAGCGCAAGGCACCCAAGCCAGTAGCCGCAAGAAACTCGTCATCAGCCACGGTTGTAGAGGAAGCATGCTTACGCCAATAACGCATGGCGTCGATAAAACTTCCAGTTATGGCATACCCAAATGCTGCCACGCGGGCTGGCAACCAGGCAAGCAAGTAGATCAAATTCAAGGCGGCGTTAGAGAATCCAGGCGTTTCTACGGCGTAACGCTCCGCGTGACTACTCAACTGGTAGGCGAGTCGATATATCACAGCGCCCACCGGCCCCAATATCATAAACCAAAATAGCACCCCGAATATCCAATGGTGCGCACTGCCTAAAATATTTGCAATCACTGTCCACGTGCGGTTAATGAAATCGTCCGGCAGTTTGCCCCCAACAAT
>JANPPH010000078.1:0-5496 GCA_031428395.1 Gammaproteobacteria bacterium | reverse complement strand
GGTATAACCCGTGCGGGCGATGAAAACATTTTGGGTTTGTACGGCGTTAAAAGGACTTAATGGTTCGGCTAAGGCGCGTGCCGCAGCATCTAGGGCTTGATGGGTTTTGGCCCGTCCGTTGGGTCCTTGCACTGCGATCATGGATAGATCAGTGCGTTCTTTTACGCTGACGGCATAGGGTGCCGCATGGGTTTGTATCCAAGCCAAATCTCTTTGCCGCGTGCCCGCATTAACGACGATTCGGAACCAACTCTCTTTCAGAAAATAGATGATTAAGTCATCGATGACGCCACCTTGTTCGTTGAGCATGCAAGTGTAAAGCGCCTTGCCCGGGCGTTGCAGGCGATCAACATTATTGGCTACCAGAAGGCGCAAAAATTCGCGGGTGCGCGCACCCTCCAAATCCACCACTGCCATGTGTGAGACATCAAACATCCCCGCATCGCGTCGGACCTGATGATGCTCTTCGATCTGAGATCCGTAATTTATTGGCATTTCCCAACCGGCAAAATCGACCATCTTCCCGCCCATTACCACATGCTGGTTATATAAAGGTGTTTTGTTCGTCATAAGTCCCAGTCAAAAATTGTTCGTCGTTTAAAAGGTTACGTTACCGTTCTTTAAGATTGCTTGTCAGAGGCGTGGTATGAAGAGCGTACCAGGGGCCCTGCTTTCACCCATGAAAAACCTAAGTCACGTGCTTGCGAGTCATAAAAAGCAAAGTCTTCTAGTGCTACATATTCTTTAACAGGCAAGTGGTGACGCGTAGGACGCAAATATTGCCCCAAAGCAATGCGCGAGACGCCAATGTTGCGTAAATCCTGCAGCACCTGCAGCACTTCATCTTTAGTTTCGCCCAAGCCTAGCATTACTGCAGATTTAGTCTGGATGACATGTTGCGCGGCCGCTAATTCCAGAAGTCGTAACGAGCGATCATAGCGTGAACCTTTGCGTGCGATCTTATATAAGCGTGGCACAGTTTCAACATTGTGGCCCCATATTAAGGCGGGAAGATCTTCGTCGAGGGCGTCGGCAATGATCTTGACCGCCTGGGTTTGGGCTTGCCAGAAATCTGGGGTTAGCACCTCAAGACCAATGCTGGCTTTTCGTAGGCGAATTTCGCGTAAGGAATCAGCGAAAGCAGAAGCGCCGCCATCGGGTAAATCGTCACGATTGACGGACGTGAGAACAACATAGTCGAGTTGCATTGTGATGACTGCGTCCGCAACGCGCAGGCTTTCTTGCGCATCAAACCATGTTGGCTTACCCGTTTTCACTGCGCAGAAACCACATGCGCGTGTACAGGTGTCGCCCAGTAACATTAAGGTCGCTGTGCCTCGGCTCCAGCATTCGCCGCGGTTAGGGCAGCGTGCTTCTTCGCAGACGGTGTGTAATTGATTTTGATGAATGGCTTGGGCAGTACGGCTGTAAAACGGCTGATCGCTGAGAGGCTGACGAACCCACGTGGGCATACGCCCGACATTGGGTTGCGCGGAATGATCAAAAACGGGCACTATCTGCGACGTAGGGGGCATGAATTCTCCAATCTCGGAATGGTAAAAACCACTCGCAAAAAATCGCCCCTCTGTCCGGTTACCTGAGAGCTTAGCCCCTTCGGTGGAGCAACTCGTTGGTTGCTCTCTCTCCAGAGTCAATTACCAATTAAGATCACCTTAATTGATTAGATTTTGCGGTCCTTTTGCCTGAGCGATTCCGGGCTGGTTGCGCCGTCGGCGCTTTGCACACATTAGCGCGCAAAGACTCTCCCTCAAAATCTAGATTGAATCTAACCACTATAACCCGGAATGGGCTTGAAAACCAAACATTTACTTAGCCCAGATTTTCCATCAGCCCCTCTACTGCGGCCGTACAAGGCGCTGAATCTGCGCGAGAAAAATTGAAAAACAGCCCGTCACTGTAGAGTGACCACGCCTGTGGCTATTTTTCAATTTCTCTCGCCCCTCTTCAACACCTTGTACGCCCTCGTTACGAGCCCTAGTGGAAACTCTGGGCTTAGTCGGCCCGGGGGGAATCCACTATCTCACCGCGCATCATGATCCACAGTGCCGGCAGAGTACCTATTACTAAGATCAGCGCTGCGGGCGCCGCGAGCTCCAACATTTCTTCACTCGCCTCAATCCAAATTCGTACTGGCAGGGTATCAAAGCCAATGGGGCGCAATAATAAGGTCGCGGGCAATTCTTTTAATACATCAATAAACACTAGCACCCACGCACTAATCATGCCGCCGCGGATCATAGGCAAGGTCACGCGCCATAGATTTTCCAGCGGCCCTGCACCGAGAATCCTGCCCGCCTGTTCTATAGAAGGAGTTAGCTGTTGCATGGCCGCTTCTTGGGAATGCACGGCGAGCGGCAAGAAGCGAATCATTAATGCCATAAGCAGCGCGGCCAAGGTGCCATAAGCAAAGGGTAGTGTCGCAAGCATGAAAGTCGTGACGCCCAAGGCGACTACCGGGCCAGGTAATACAAAGCCGACGTTGGACATTTGGACGAGGGTGTTGCTAAGGAGGCTATGTCGCCTAGCTTGAAAAAGTGCGACGGGGAAGGCGACCAGAATGGTTACCGTTGCAGCCGTAAAACTCGCGATACCGGAGTTGCGCGCATACTGCCAAAATTCGCTCCCAATTAGGCCCTGGGCCCAGGCGTCCCAACTCCAAACCACCATCCACGCAAGCGGCAAGCCTACGCTCAAGAGCACAATTAGACCGAGCCACAGCCATATCAACACTTGCTCCGCCGCTGTTGCCGGTTTGGGTTCTACCAGGCGAGACTGGCCGCTTGCGTAAAAACGTTGTCGGCTGCGAAATACGCGTTCCAAGACCAGGAATGTGAGGCTCAGTAACACCAACACGAGGCTTAAACCGGCTGCCGCCTGGTGGTCGAAACGCCCGCTCATCTGCAGATAAATACTTAGCGTAAATGTTTGAAAGCGCAACATGCTGACTGCGCCGAAATCGGACAATACATGTAATACAACCACTGCGATCCCCGCGACAATCGCAGGTCGCAAAAGTGGCAAGGTGATGTGATTAAAAACGCCAAAGGATGTTTGCCCATGAATTCGGGCCGCATCTTCTAGAGTTTTACTAGACCTGGTCAACGCAGCACGCACCAACAGAAAAACATAGGAAAACCCGGTTAACGAAAGCACAAGGGCTACGCCACCCACGTTGTAAAGATCCGGAATTACAGAGTCTTGTCCAAAAAAGTGCCTCCATAAGAGACCTAGCCAGCCCTCTTCTTCCAGTAACGTGGTGTAGATATGCGCTGAAACATAGGTGGGTATGGTAAGAGGTAGGATCAGTAGCCACCCGGCCAGTCCTCGGCCAACAAATTCACGCCGCGCAATCAACCATGCCGATGAAACGCCAAGGATAAAACTTCCGATAGCCACGAGTACCGCAAGCGACAACGTATTGCCCAACAACTCCGGCAACCGAGTCGTCCATAAGCCGTTCCAGCGTTGCGCGGGAAGTTGCGCGCTACTGTAAATTACAAACGCGAGGGGGATCGAGGTAATTAATACCACGATCCCCGCGCCACCACCCAGGGCGCCTACTTTCATGAGAGTAATTCCGGAATGCGCGAACGCTCACTGGGTTGATAAAAATTCCGGGATAACAAAATGCTTATGGCATGCCCGCCGCTTCGATAAGGTCGATGGTGTCGTTACGTTGGTGACCCAGTTCACTCATAGGAACATCGGCTACCTTGTAGCTGCCAGCCAGCGGCACGGCTGCTGCGGCAGGAACGCCAGTGCGTGTAGGATATTCACTGTTCGCTTCAGCAAACATTTTTTGACCTTTTTCAGAGGCTAGGAATTCTACTAAGCGCTCAGCCAATTTAGCCTTGGCCGTATGTTTAGTAATCGCAATGCCCGCTACATTCCACGCCACGCCCATGCCATCTTTGCCTTGATCGGGCAATACAATGCGAATCGGCGCTTTAGGATGTTCTTTCAGATGGCGGAATATATAGTAATGATTCACCAAGCCCACATCTTTCCGGCCGCTCGCGACTTCCGTAACGATACTGCCATGCTTGGGGAATACTTGACCTTGAGCATTATTTTTTAGGCCATCCAACCACGTCTTGGTTTTCTCTTTGCCTGCCTTCAACATGTAAACGGTTGTTCCAGCGATAAAACTTTCACTCGTGCTATTGGTGATGCCGATACGTCCTTTTAAACGCGGGTCGGCCAAATCAAAGACACTCTTTACGAAGTCCGCTTTATGGTTTTTGGTATTAACCACTAAAACCCGAGCTCTTGCCGAAAGGCCTACCCAGCTATTGTCTGATGCGCGCCAGTTGGCCGGTATGGGTTTAACGAGGGTTTCGGGTAGGGGCAGGAATAAGCCCAAATCGCTACCGATTTGAAGGTTACCCGCATCATTGCTCAAAAATAAATCTGCTTCGGTGCGATCCCCTTCAATGCGCAGCTTGCTAAGCAAGGCGGTTGATTCCGCGGAATGCAAAATAACTTTAATGCCAGTCTCTTTAGTGAATGCCTCTACTACCGGTTTAACGAATTTGTCGCTGCGGCCAGAATAAATGATTAATTCTTCGGCAGCCCACGCGCTTTGGAGGCTGAAAACCGTACATATCGCGGTGAATAGACGCAACCAAGAACATTTCATGTTCATGAAAACCTCGTAAGTAAGAATGGCGTTAGCTAATTAAGTCGCTTTGTAAATGATAATGATTCTCATTGTTAAAAGCAAGTATGGATCCTAAATATTTGGCAAGATAGTTGGCAATATCAGGGGGATTCGAAAAAAATTGGAGATTTTTAGCGAAGATAAGGAAGGCGTTGTCACATTGCGTGTTTAGGGTAGCTGCGGTATGTTAGCTGGCGTATCGGGGACGATTTAAGGTGAAATGCTATGAAAAAACAGACATTTCCTATACAGACATTTCCTACTAAGGGATCAATATGAAGGCTCGCAGTGATTCCCCATCGCTGCGACCCATACTACTTGTGGAAGACAATCCCGCAGATATTGATCTCACCAAGCGGGCCTTTGCCAAGCACGGCTTTACCAACTGCCTTGACGTCGCGTGCGATGGTGAAGAGGCATTAAAGTGGATTCCGCGGTGGGAAGGCGGTGTCATTATGCCGGCGGTCATACTCCTTGACCTCAAGCTGCCCAAAGTTTCCGGCCTGGAAGTGCTGCAGCAGATCAAACAACATCCAAAGCTCCGAGTGATACCTATTGTCATGCTCACTACCTCTAAGGAGGATGTGGATGTGCGAATGGCCTATGAATTGGGCGCAAATTCCTACATCGTAAAGCCTGTAAATTTTGATGCGTTTTCACAAGCTATCAGCCAAATTGAACAGTATTGGTGTCGCTTAAACCATCCGCCATTTAATAGCTCGGCGCTCCGCCTAGCAGGGTTTTGATGGCGACCTAAAGCCTATAAGTTTGGATGTTTTGGAATTAAGGCGCTGCCGACCCTACGACTCTGGTAC
>JANPPH010000077.1:0-14047 GCA_031428395.1 Gammaproteobacteria bacterium | reverse complement strand
TTGGTGTAAATTTAGCTGGCGCCTCGAAGGTTTTTGATGCATCCCATAAGCCCTGCATCACGTTCGATGTTGCATCGCCAGTGCCATATTTAACCCAGATTTTTCATTAGCACTCTACTGCGGCCGCACAACGCACTGAATCTGCGCGCGAAAGGAAGAAAAACACTCTGTCACCGTAGAGTGACTACGCCTCCGACTGTTTTTATTCCTTTAGCGCCCATCTTAAGTACCTTGCGCACCCTCGCTACGAGCCTAATGGAAAGTCTGGGTTTAAAATGGGTTTTCGACTTTCGGTGGTGATATACGCAGGCTTTGCAAACAATTTGTAGCGTAGCGTTTGCAGGGTATGGTGAACGCTGTTAGAGGAATGTTTTACCGTGCTGTTTTTGAGTAAAACCTGACGCAATAAACTCATCAAGTTATAGGCAAGCATGACCGTGTTCATCGCCGCCTCCGTTGCCCAGAAATCTTGCATGTTAAAATTGTCAGCCGCAAAGTCATACTTGAGTTCCTTGATCCGGTTCTCGCAATCAGCCCTTCCTCGATACGTACGCCAAATGGTCACGGCAGGCAAATCTAAATCGGTGACTAATGCAGAGAATCGGTATTGTCCAATCACTGGGTCGTCAGCAAATAAATTGAGCGTTTTACCTTTAGGCGCGACACGTTGTTCAATATGCTGACGGATGCCGATTACCCAATGCGTGGTTTTGACCACGCATTGGGTAGGTAAAACGACTCAATTCAATTCCTTCTACACGGCGACCTTGTTCATCCAATAGCGGCCACCATCCTTCTGCATCGACCAGCGCTCTTTTGCTACTTTTTCCAGGACAGGTGGGTGTCCCGAATCGCTCCCACCAAATCGCTTTAAATCGCTGCTGATATTAGCAAGACCTAGTACGGCAGTTTCTATTTCGGTTTCTTCAGCAAGATCGCGCCGGGCGCAACGTCCCGAAGCGGGCGGCGATCAATAATGCGCCAATAGTCCGGAATCTTGTCTACCTTGACGAACTTGGATTTTATCACCCAGTCAGCTTCTTCTTTGAGGCGGTCAACGGTGTTCTCGCCAAATACAACGCCAAAATGATACTCCGACCAGATGGTATTCACTAACTCCAAATCCATGTTCAGCGCTGTCGCTAACAGGCGTTTGGACTCTTCCTCGTTGGACTTAATAAAGTCTGATGCGCGTACCAACGCACGTAGAAATTTTCCGACAGTGGCAGGGTTTTCTTTAAGGTAACTATTGTTTACTGTTATATAGAAATCTTTTCGATGCGGAACAGTGTCTTTGAAGATTAACACATCATCCGCACCCAACGCCTTTGTGACTTTCGAAATATGCGGTTCCCAGGAAACAACAGCATCAATTGTCTTGTCTTTGAACTTCTCGACAAAATCTTTGGCGTGGATGTCCAAAATTTCCATATCGCTCCCAGAAAAACCGTAACGGGGCAAAAAGTAGGCTTCAAGATAATAGTGTCCTGACGCCCGTTTTTGTACGCCGATTTTTTTCCCTTTCAGATCTTCGATGCGATTAATTCCAGCCGATTTTTTTACCAGAACCTTGTTTGGGTCATCGGAATAAGCAATCTCGGCTATGATCTGGAAGGGTTCGTTTTCAAAGCTGTTAAATACGATTGGTGTAGTGGCAACGGTCGCTAAATCCACGCTGCTTCTTCCTACAGTGCTTCTACCCAGCATCGCTTCCAATGCATTGCGTCCTGCGCCAAATTTTTCGACGCTGACACTGATTCCTTCGTCCTTGAAAAAACCTTTGGCATCGGCGATCCAAACTGTCGACGCCAACAAGCTGGTTTCGGCGCCCACAACCAGTGTGTCGGTTGCACTCAATGCCGTGTGGTGCCAGGTGATTGTCGTTAGCAATATCGCCGAGGCATGAAGCCATATTGTGCGTTTAATCCTATAAAGTTTCTTCATTAGACCCCCTGCCATTTGTTGTTCCATCAATCGCTTTCTCCCATGAACGCGCTCTGTGGAGTGTATTCATTGGGCTATGAAGCGGGCAATGAGTTGAAATAGCTAGGCGCAAGGGGTTCATCTCGTATAGCCTTGCAGACTAACCCGTGGGTGCTTAGGCGTTATCGCTCAAAGTTAACGCCTAAAACATCGTCGGTTTCGTGAAAAGCTTGGTATAACATTACAGCAATAAATCTGGGCGAGAGGATTTGTTGAAATTGTCGAAAAGCAGTTTTTTCGCTACACCCTAAATATGAGAAACGGCGAGGCAGTAATCACCGAAAAAAGTCGAAGAGTTACAATTAAAATTTGAGAAGGAATTGTTACCTTATCGCCGACTATTGTTCGGCCCGCAGGCTATCCCGCAGTGAACGGATTTCGCGCGATGGTAGGATGCCGAGCGATGCAGTGAGCGCGCGCTCGCAACGTTGATATGCCAGTAGTGCGTCGGCGCGACGATCAAGATGGCGGTATGCAATCATGACGCGCTGACATAGATCCTCTGCCAGGAGATCGATTCGCAGCGCGCGCTCATAGAGGCGTACGGCGTTGCGCCACTGTTGGGTGTTCTCATAATAGTCGCCCACTTGCAGGATGTGTTGCAAAAAGCGGCTGCGCAGACGTTCACGCATGGATGCTGCCCACGGTGTGTCGATATCGCCAAGGAATGGTGCGCGGTACAAGGCGAAAACTTTATTTATTAAATTCTCCAGGTATGCGCCATCTCCGCTTGGTACGGCCTCGTCGAATTCGCTCAGCATGCGATGGAGCGCCCATAGGTCCACCCATACACAATGTGCGCTCAAGGTGAGGCATCCGTCTTGCAACACGAGTGCGCGTTCATCACCCAGCAGCTTGCGCAAGCGATGCAATGTGCTATCCAGCGCACCTTGCCCCGCATCGCCGTCCACGTCTCCCCACAGTGCGTCAATGAGCATCCGCACACTCACTTTGCGTCCGCCATGGGCAATCAATGCCTTGAGCAATTCCAAGGGGCGTTTTTGTGCCTTGCCGGTGAAGGAAAGTGGCCGCCCATCTCGCAGCAGTACGGTGAAGCGGTCTAGGGTGTAGATTTTTATGGACCACGGCCAGTGCTCTATATCAATGGGTGGCGCACAGGAACTTTCGACAACGAGATTGAGGCGTCGAATGAGGCTTTGGACATGTTCCACTTCGATGTCATGGCGCAGCGCGGTGCTAAGCAGTTTGACGAGCACGGGACGGGGCCAGAACGGATAAGATCTGCCTTCCGCATGTCGGCTCATGGCTAAGGCGCGACGCAGGTGGTCCAGTCCCTGCGTCGTGTGCCCAATTTCAAGAGTGAACTGCGCTTCACTCAATGCGCAAGCATACTCAAAAATGCGGAAGCCCATGCGCGTGGCAATTTGCTCGGCTAGGCGTAGATGTTCGAATGCTGCTGTGGTATCACTATTTGCGAAAAGGATTTGCGCCATGCCGATGTGACAAAAGATTCGTGACAAGATGCTACGGTTGCCGACGACAATATCCAGGCTTCGGCGGCTGTGTTCTTCAGCCGCGGCCAGATCGCCGTGATGCAAGGCCACCATTGCGGTGCAATGCTGGTAGACAGCCATATCGGAAGCGCTGCGGTCGTCGCCCGTCGTATGACCCATATCATGTAAAAAACCCTGGGCGGCTCGAACATTGTTCGTCATTAGCGCGCCATACACCGCAGTATGAAGCACGGCACTATCGGTATGACGGATGGCGTGCTGACTGGATATCGCTTTCGCTGCCTTGATGGCCGCCATCCATTCCTCAGTAGCGCCGCGTTGATACGCCACAATGCCGAGCACGTTGTACGCGACGATGCGCTGAACGGGCGCGGCTTGGGGTGATTCCACGAGGGCGCGCAGAATGTTGACAAGTGCATCGGCTTCCCCCATTCGCGCCGCACACACAGCGTCGATGGTTAAGTGAACGCACAATAAAATTCGTTGCGAATTTGGTGGGCTACCGCTATAAATTATCCGCGTGGCGCGGTCGCGCCAATAGTTGAGATCGACTTTGTCTGCTCGCCACGCGATGGCGCTGAACACGGCGCAGATCACGATAGCCTCGATCTCCGCCGACGGCATGAGCGGATGACGGCGTTGTAGCGCATGGAGCGCCTCAAACGATTGATCCAGTGCTGTGAAGTCCACACTCTCTTTGAGATACGACACCACGATCGTCGCCCAGGCTCGATACAAGCCCGCTGCATCGTCCGCCATATCGAACAACGTGTAGGCCCGCTCAGCGTACGCGCGCGCTGCAACCGGATCAGATGCTAAACGGCATTCGCTTAGCCAATACAGTAACCAGGGCGAACCCTTCGTGTACGATTCAGGCAGGCGATGCATCCACATGCCTATGATTTGCAGACGACCGTGCATTGCCGCCTTGGGCGCGTGCGCCACGATCAAGCGTGTCGCACTTTCCCAAGCGCTGGCTTGCAGCAATAAATCAATGGCGTCTTCTATGTTGCCCCGTTTTTCAAGTATGCACGCAGCGCGCCGTCGCAGATCGTTGAGGAATTCGTCCGAAAATTCATGCCGCGCCTGATTTAGTAGAAATGCGCGCAAGAGGGGATGGAAGCGATAGGTCGGAGTTGGGCATGAATGGGCGTCTGTGCCCTTGTTCGGTGCGGGTGCTTGTTGATCAACATGCTCCAGCACCTGAGTAAAGTAGTTGCACTGCGCTAGATCGGCTAGCACATCCGCCGCGCGCTCATCGGTGGTGAGATCACGCACCGCCCCCGCCTCCATGTCGGGCAGCGTAGCGGCTTGTAAAATGATATTTTGTTGCGCGCTGTTGAGCCGTTGGAACACCTCTCCGGCAAAGTAGTCGAACACCACTTGGGGCGGAGCGTATGTTGGCGGGCGCGCATTGGCTAGGTGATCCAATGAAGCGCCCTTGCGCTCCAATAGCAAAGTCAGTCCTGCGGCCCAGCCTTGTGTCACTGCATAAAACTTTTCGATGTGCGCGAGCGTTACGTCATCGTGGCTATGCGTGCGGGCGCGTTGCTTCACGATGGCAGCCGTTTCCGCGTGCGTGAGTTTGAGCGATTCATAGTCCAGCCATGCGATGGCGCCGTTTGCTCGCAGTCGCGCATAGGCGGCGGGTGGTTCAGTGCGGCTTACCACGATGACGTTCACGCCGCGCGGCATCTGAGTAAGCGCCTCCGCAAGTAAGGCGTGCAGCGGCGAGTCCAGCGGCACATCCTGATAGTTGTCCAGCACTAAAGCGGCTGCTCCTGCGCGGCCTGAGTCTACGTCTGTTGCGCGTTTGTGCGCTGAGGGCAGTGCGAAGCGCGCGAACAACCGGCACGCAAACAAATCCAAGCGAGCTAAGTGGTCGGGCGTGAGACGCGGCAACAGGGTGGTGTGGCGCGGTGCTAATTGTAGCGCCGCAATGTCCAAATAATGAAACCATGTGGCGATGTCACCATCGCCCGCATCGCACTGGTACCACAGATACAACAGTGAGCGCGCCTCAAGATAACTGCTCACAAGCGTAGTCTTGCCCGCGCCCGGCGGCGCGCACACCCACAGCACCGGCTGAGTGCGGGCTTCATCCATCCATTGAAACAGCCGTTCACGCGCGACTGTACTGCTTAGCCGCGGGCGTGTGAGCTTGGCGAGTGGCACGACATCATCCATTTGGGCCATCCATTCCCCTGATCCCACAGTGACTTCGCAGCTACCGCCAAGTCACTCTGAGATTCGAACCGCAGTCATGATCAGGCATGACGAAGGCTTTCTTTCTCGACAGCATTGGATCGAGTACCCGTGGCTATTGTTGACACGAACCCGTTGAAAATTTGCTGCAGCCTCTTCGCTGATGTCGGAAATTTGCACCGAGTCCGGTCACGTCTATCGTCGACATTGTGTACGCAAAAACCATATATCGCCAGCGAAAATATATCTGCTATCCCCGGCAATATTCACACTAACGGGTATGTCCTCGGTAAGTTCGAGGCTGTTACCCTGGGTTTGGTCATCGTGCGTTATGGGTTACCAAGCTTTAAATCAACATCCATGTTTTTATGGAGGATGCGGACGATCTCAATTTTGCTAATAGCTCCCGCTTTATAAAAAAGGAGGTGGCTTCCCTGCGGGAATTTCCGGTAGCCTGCTTTTATGTGATCGCACGCCTTGCCTGCCAACGGTGTGGCCGCCAGAAAATGAAATGCATCATCAAATTGTTTGATGTACAAATTGCGCTGCTCTCTACCCCAACGTTTTTCTGTAAATCTGGCAATGAATTTCAAATCCACCTTTGCTTCATTGGTTAGCGCAAATGGTTTCATCTACCGGCATCTTCGTCCAGTTCAGCAATAAATGTCTCGTAGCTATAGTCAGCAATTCCGCTGCCCTCTCCTTCTGCCAGCATGTGTCGCAGCGCTTGCAGCTTGCTCTCTGTGTCTTCCAGGAGCCTCAGGCCAGCTCTCAATACTTCGCTAGCCGAACTGTAACGGCCACTCTCAATCTGGTGGGTAATAAAACCTTCAAAGTGCTCGCCAAGGGTTATGCTCGTGTTTTTAGCCATTTCACACCTCATAAGTACCAAAATATACCTAAGTATGGTATTTAGACCCTGGCAAGTCAATCAACTTGGGGCCTTCGGCGCGGGACGCGCTAAAGCGCGCCGAGACGGTTGAACCCTAGCGAAGAAAGAGTACATGTGGTTGTGTGGCGCGCTGCCAAAATTTTACTAGCATGCAAGCGGAGAGCGAGGATACGTTTACCTAACCCGGTTGTGCTGAGATTGCCAGGTATTAGAGTAGTTTGCGCAGCGTGAGACTAAATGCGGACATCCATTAAAAATCTCGTTTTTTATGGGTTTTCCAGTGCACTTGCACTTTTGTAAGAAAGTGTTGATTTTCGGCGCAGGCGAACAACGCGCCTTCGTCGAGTAACGCTTGGCTTTTAAAGCGTCCCTCCCAAGTGTGCCATGAACGAAACGGGAACGTTTCGATGCTGTATTTACGATGGAGGTAGGTCCTCCGAAGTCCGCCTACAGGGGTTGGCTTCAAACCGGCTAATGCGGCTGCATTTAAAAGAGGCGGTCGTGAGCGATTAGCTAAAAGGCTTCGTTAAGAAGTCAGGTAAGTATCAAGAAGATGAGCGAAAGCAAACCGATCGATGACCCATCGTTAGAGTTAAAACGCTGTCAAAACCGGGGAAGTTGGGAGTCCTCGGGATCAATCTGGACGAGACCTGTTTACGGGCCAGATGGCAGCCGGTGTATAGACGGCATGAGCTTGATACAGGCGTAGATATGGAACATGGGAACCTGTTCATTGATGTTAAGGGAAAAGACAAGTGGCCCAAACCACGAGGATGAATACCGAGGCGATGAGCAGGGGCGGAGCCGCCCGTAGTAGTGATGAAGCGTTTGTAATGAGCGTGGAGCGAAGGGGTGGCGTTATCATGTTATAGCCATTGGCCAACTTGTAGTGAGGATGAGCAGATGGAAGTAACAAAGTCGTTTGGTATTTCAAAGCAAGTGGTTTGGCAAGCCTACAAACAGGTCAAAGCCAATCGCGGTGCGGCGGGGATTGATGAACAGTCCATGGATGATTTTGATATAAATTGTTCAAGGAATCTGTACAAGATCTGGAACCGCTTGTGCTCAGGAAGTTATTTTCCACCGCCGGTGAAACGCGTGGAGATACCCAAGAAGAATGGCGGCACGCGCCATCTTGGTGTACCGACGATCGCAGACCGGATAGCACAAACCGTGGTGAAACTTTACCTGGAACCTAAGTGGGAACCCCTCTTTCACCCGGATTCGTACGGCTATAGGCCGAATCGGTCAGCTCATGACGCGATCGCGGTTACGCGCCAGCGTTGTTGGCAATCTGACTGGGTGGTGGAGTTTGACATCAAAGGTGCGTTTGACAACATTGATCATGAGCTGCTTATAAAGGCTGTGCGTAAGCATACGTCTGAGTCCTGGATGGTACTCTACATCGAGCGCTGGCTCACCGCTCCGTTTGTCACGGAAGAAGGGGACATTCTGGCTCGAACTCAAGGTGTACCGCAGGGTGGTGTAATCAGTCCGTTATTGATGAATCTGTTCATGCGCTACGCGTTCGATCACTGGATGACCACGACACAACCACAGTGTCGATTTGCACGGTATGCCGATGATGCAGTGATACACTGCCAGTCGCGCAATCAAGCACGGTGGATGTTGGCGGCGGTGGGCCGAAGGTTGCAAGACTGCAAGCTCACCCTGCATCCGGATAAGTCGAAGGTTGTTTACTGCAAAGACAGCAAACGCAAAGGTCGGCACGAGAATGTTCAATTTACGTTCTTGGGGTTCACGTTTGGGCCACGCTGTGCAAAAGGGCAAGACAGCGTATTGTTTACCAGTTTTTTGCCAGCGGTAAGTGACGAGGCGAAGAAGCAGATGCGATCGCAGATCCGCCGATGGAAGCTCCATCGACGCACCGGTCAGCAACTGAATGAGCTTGCCCGAGCAACCAACGCTGTGACGCAAGGCTGGTGGAACTACTACGGCCAATTCTATCCTTCTGCAATGCGGGATGTTTTTGACCACTTTAATCGAAAGCTTATGCAGTGGGTTCGGCGTAAATACCGCAATCACACGGGTGGGTTACTGGGCAGTTATGCCTGGCTCAAACGTGCAGCCGCGCGGGAGCCAACTCTTTTCATCGGCTGGCGCTTGTTTGGTTTACCCACGGCTCGATAGCAGGAGCCGGATGACGCGAGAGTGTCACGTCCGGTTCTGGGAGAGGCTGAGGGTGAAATTCCCTCGGCCTACTTACCAATCGGCCACTGCAGTCGTGCTCGACACTAGCTTGGATTATTGCAATCGTTCCTTACTCCAGCAATAGCAAATATTTTTTCGTAAAAACTATTAATGCAGCGCCAAGCGCACCTATCGTCGGCAATATTCACACTCATCGGTATGTGATCAGTAAGCTTGCAAAGGTTATAGTGCTTTTCGTTTCTTGGAAAATAGGCGCGTTGACGAGGGCTGAGGTAATCGATGCGCAAGGTGCGCGCCGCAGCGACCTAAGACTGCGCTTAGAACAAATTATCCATTTTAGTGGAGGCAGCGATGAACAAAGGGATCGAAAACAATTTTACACCCTGGGCTCAAGCAAAAAACTGGGTGGTAGGCCTGACCGCGGTGCTCATTGTATTACCGTCCATGATTAATGCTGGAAATGATGTATACAAAGCCGTGTACCACGAAGCGCGAACTGATGTCGAGCAAACGAACCTGGCGCTCTTCGCAAAATACTTCGGCAAAAAACCCATTTCGCTGAAGTCACTTGAAGTAAAGAATGGGCCGGGCACGATCGACGTTAAATTTGAAATCTATGAGGAAGGCGATGTGTACGTTGAATACGGCAACGTCACGCAATGGTTTCCTCTGCCGAGAAGCGCTCCACATACCGACGCCGGTTTGTCGCTGCTATCGTCGGCGTATGCGACCGATGATAGTGCGCCGCGCGGCACCGGAAACTACACCCAGAGCGATAGTCGCGAAGGGGACATTCTTGTGCGAGTACGAGTTTATGAGAACGGCGTGATAGAAACCCTGCGCATCGATCCGCGCACCGGGCAAATACTTGATCGCAAGGCGGTACAACGCTAGCGAGTGTTAGAGACGCGTATTGAGCTGCTTCTGATTCGCGATGTCCGCGCGCGGTGGAGAGAAAGCGTTCTGACGTCACTCGCTCATTTGTTTGCCGTCGCTTACGGAGGTACCCGTAGCAGGCGGCGTGTGGACTTGGCTTTGCCATTTTGGCCGCGAACGTATTTGCCTAGCGGCGCTAATATTCACCGCCATCGCGCCGCGACTTTGAGCGCCACTCAACAACAGCTCCATCACATCATTGCGCTGGGGTATTGGCCAGAAACCCCTGCACGTTATAGGCGGAACTGCGGTGGCCAGGACGCAGCCAGCAATTGGCAATCATGCGCGTGTCGGCGACAAAGGCCATCAACGGGTGATGGCTAACACGTCCGCGTTTGGCGGGGTTCTAGCACCCAGTTCATGCTCTCGGTGTGGTGTGGTGCGAATCGCTTTGAGCATGGCGAAGTCACCCGGCATGACCCGGTGTTGATCACGGAAAGCAGGCGGCAAAATCAGCCTTTGCAACGCGCGCACGCGCGTAGGCAACAGGAAGAAGACGCGAAGTTCACGCGGAGGTATGCTTAACTGCTTGCTGAGCAGGGTGCACGACCACCCGCTGACGTTGCGCCCAGAGGATACGGTTTAAGACCACGAAGGCTTCTTCCGGATGCCGAAAATTAGAGGTCTCTCTCCAGCCCCGCGTATATGGACTCCTCTCAACGGTGAGGAAACCGATCGATGTTTTTGGCGTGAGGTAAGCGCATGCCGTCGTATACCCGGCATGTGTAGTGGGCTCGGTGGCCCGTGCCGACATGGGTCTGCTTACCCAGCGTCAATTGCTCTAAGAGAAAACGTGAAGCTGCCGGTAGGGTCATCGGCGTGCCTTAGTGTAGGTCCGCTGGTTTGCCATGAAAATCCACCTGCTAAATTGTTCGCAGCATGAGTTCCCCCTGCAGACATCACGCTCCAAAAATCAAGTCGTTCAAGATTTTCCACCCATTCCCGTCAATATTCACGTCAATCCGTACCCTATCCGTAAGTCGACGCCCCTTATGCTGTACTCGCCGATTGACGCGCTGCGGGTTGAGTGAACTGAAAGAAATTTTTCAAGGCGAGGTTTTGCGCTGAGGCGACCTTGCGGCCCCGTTCGATAACACACGACCAAATTTATAAGAGGCGTTTAAGCCGTCAGAAAAAAATTTCGTTAAGGTAAAACCTAAATAGGAGAAGTAACATGCCCGCGCCTTTCAAGCAGCTTAATCGTGACCAATTTTCTGCGTTGCTCGACAAATTTCCCTTCACTCGCAAGATAAATGCCGTACACATGCATCACACTTGGAAGCCAAATCATGCGCAGTATAAGGGGCACGAAACGATCGTTGGGATGTGGCGGTTTCATACTGAAACGAAGGGGTGGCAGGACATCGCCCAGCACATCACTATCGCACCTGACGGCAGCATTTGGCTCGGTCGCAATTGGAATCTGCCTCCGGTCAGCGCTACAGGCCACAACGGTAACGCTATAGCTGGGCCATTTATGTTTGAGATGATCGGCAACTTTGATCGCGGCCACGATTTGTTTGAGGGTGAGCAGCGGAAAACGACGCTTGAAGTAATCGCTCGTATTCAGCAGAAATTTCACTTAGCGCCGGAAAGTTTGAATTTCCACAACGCCATGTCGACCAAAACGTGCCCGGGGAATGGCATTGATCTCATTGAAACACTAGCAGAAATTAAAGCTCAGCGAGCCGCGCTGGGTAGTAAGCGAGAAGCTTCGCGCGGTAACGGCGAAGCGCCATTTGGAGCAGACGCCCTGGAGATCAATCAGGTCGTCGCCGAATCATTGGAATTGCTCATGCGAGCCGTGCCCCAAGGAAGGGATTCTGCAGACGCGGAACTTAGCCACGACGACACTGAGGCAAGCGCCGTTTTGCAGCAAACTCGCGATGCATCGCGTGACTCAGGTTTGACCCCCGCGACGCTTGAGGCATTACGGCCCCACCTAGTTAACTTGAACATGGGGCAGTTATCTTCCGAAGGCGAATGGAAAACGTCGCGTGCTGATGTCGATGCAATATTTGAGGAGCACTTACCACAAGCCCTGGCAAAGTCCGAGCACAACAAGCTGCGCATCGTCTTCTTTGCCCACGGCGGTTTAGTAAAAGAATCGGCTGGTTTGAAGCTGGCGCACAAACACATCGACTGGTGGTTGAGTAACGATATTTACCCGATCTATTTTGTCTGGGAGACCGGAGCGTTTGAGACGATAGGGCAGCTCATCAAGCGGTCGCGCGAAGGGGCTGCGCGTGCTCTCCCGCGAGACATTTTTGATCATACGACGGATCCTTTGATCGAAGTCACTGCACGGGCGTTGCAAGGGCCGCGAATCTGGGGCGGAATGAAGGCGAGCGCGCAGCTGGCCTCCGCCGGTGAACTAGGGCAAGCCGTAGCGGGTGCCGGCGAGGGCGGTGCTCGGTATGTAGCAAGAAAATTAAGTGAGCTCTGCACCGCTAACCCAGGCAAAATTGAGCTGCATGCTGTCGGCCACAGTGCAGGCTCGATCTTTCATTCCTACTTCATTCCCCAGGCGCTTGATCTCGGCGCACCCACGTTTAAATCGGTCCAGTTTCTGGCGCCCGCAGTGCGGGTTGATACGTTCAAAACTCAGTTAGCTGACCGCATGGGAAACGGTATCGATCGACTCAATATTTTTACGATGAATAAGAGTTATGAACAAGACGACAACTGCGCCTCTGTCTATCGCAAGTCGCTGCTCTATCTTGTGCATCACGCGTTCGAGCCAGAGCGCAAGGCGCCAATCCTGGGGCTCGAAATAAGCCTTAGGGAAGATCCGGAGCTCAAGAGGTTGTTCGGCATCGGTATGCCGAGCGCACTGGGTGAGGTGATCTGGTCGCAGTCTTTAAGCGATAAAGGCCGCAGCGCTAGCATGTCTACGACTCATGGTGGTTTCGACGACGATGCGGCGACGATGGGCAGCGTGGCGCGAAGGATTCTCGACAAAGCCGATGCGGACAAAATTGTCGAATACGTTCCGCAGCAAAGGGGTGTGCGGGCAGCCGACGTGTGGAACGATCAGGTCGATTGGCCGGAACACATTCAAGCGGAATTTGGTTTTACCCCGGCCACGACTGCACCGTCAACGCTACCCAGTGCGTCAGCAGTACCAGCACCACTCGCCGCGTCCCATCCACAGGGCAGGATCAATGGAAGTGGCCGCAGGCGCGCCCTTTGCGTTGGGATCAACCGATATCCTACTGCACCTTTGAGTGGCTGTGTCGCTGATGTCCAAGCCTGGGCAGGTATGTTCAAACAGGTGGGATTCGAAGAACCCATTTTATTGCTCGATGAACGTGCGACGCGGGCAGCGATAGTCGACAACTTGTCAACGCTCGTGACCTCAAGCAGCCCAGGTGACGTGATAGTTTTTCAGTATTCCGGGCACGGCACGCAATTGCCGGATGTTAGCCTTGACGAACAAGGGAGCGACACACCCGGCCAGGACGAGGCTATTTGCCCTTACGATTTTGCCAGCGGTGCTTTCCTGATCGACGACGACATTGGCGAGATCTTCAGTCGGCTTCCTAGCGGCGTTAATCTAACTTGCTTTATGGATTGCTGCCATTCGGGGACTATTTCCCGTTTTGCAGTCGGTACCACGCCGGGTGCTGATGTGCCACACGCGAACGAACGCCCCCGTTTCATCGTCCCACCCGAAGAGCTGAAGCAGGCGCATCGCCGCTTTCGCGCCAACCTAGGAAGGCAGCGCGCCATCGGTTCCGGCGGGCCGACGTTGATGAAGGAAGTGGTGTTCTCGGCGTGTCTTTCCAGCGAGGTCGCATGGGAAAGCGGCGGACATGGCGAATTCACCGTGCGCGCGCTGCGAGTGCTACAAAACGTTGCTGATGGCTTGACCCACGAGCAGTTCGAACAGCGGGTGACGAACGAGTTCGGGCCCGCTCCACGTCAGCATGCACGGCTGTATTGCGCTCCTGAAATGAGCGGCGCGCGTTTACTTCAGCCGTTGAATGGGCTCGGAGGACAGCATGTTTAGCATCGCAGTGCTCTCCATGGCAGGACGAGGTACTGCACTCGTCGCGCTATGTCGTCTAAGAGCCTATTCAAGATCTCCGTGGAGGGCGCATTGCGGCGTTAAAATGGAACTCGAAATACTCACAAACTCCGTGTATGCTCCGTTTTTGATTTCGATTTTGCCTTGCACTGCATCCCGCCACGGAGGTTTGAACAGGCTCTAAGTCATATTTTGTAAATTTAAAAAACGACGTTTAACCCATGGCAGAAGACAGTCTCACAAACAATGCATCGACAGCGCAAGCGGTGTCGGCACAGGCGCAGAGCCGAGAAGAAGTTGCCGCTGTCTCTGCAAACCACGCGCAAAGCCCGGCCCAAGATGAGTCGCCTGGAT